>JBAYZR010000091.1:0-11077 GCA_041672425.1 Pedobacter sp.
TACGTCATTACCAAAGACCCAATGGGTTCCGCCCGAGGTTTTTCTTCTTACCTGGCTTATGGACGGTAAGCACGAACAGGCTTTGGAGGTCTTGAGCGGCATGATTTATTGGCCTATCGGGCTTGATAATGATGGGAACTGGGTCTGACATGACGGTGGATCTTATCAATGGAACTCCATTTTCCGCGGAAAGTTTCGTAATGTTCGATCTCAACGGACAGGAGATCTTGCTGACCGTACTGGTCGCGGTCTTCAATTCAGTTTCGGATGGGAAGCTCACCCTGGCCGAAGAGCAACGTCCTGTCCGCGTAGCGGATGTTTATTCCGGCAAACCCGGCTTTTCCAGCATTCGCTACGAAGCGGAGCTGGCGCTAGCCAAGCCGCGCGTCGATGTGTTGCTGAACGGGCATGCCTATGCTCCAAATGGAGCGCCGACGCGATCCATGACGGTTGAGCTGGTTGTAGGTACCATGCGCAAGCAGTTGATCGTGCATGGCGACCGCTCGCGTCTGACGGGGTTGATGGCTTCAAGCCCGCACCCTTTTGAAAAAATGCCGATCATATACGAGCGGGCATATGGCGGGATGCGGGAAAAACCGGATCCGTGCTGCGATCCACGCAACTTGGTGGGGATCGGTTTTCATGGCGTCGCGTCAAGCTCGTCGGCTGTGAAGAGTGATTATCCCAATGTCGTCTATCCTGGCAATGAGAATGTTCCTGCCGGATTCGGAGTTGTCGCTCGCGGCTGGAAGCCTCGAATCGATTATGCCGGTACTTTTGATAAAGCCTGGCTTGCCGCGCAGGCGCCGCTTTTGCCGCTGGATTTTAATCCGAGGCATTACCAATGCGCCCCTGAAGATCAACAGCTTCCCTTGATCGAGGGGGGGGAGACGGTCGTGGTTCGCAACATGACGCCGCAAGGTATTTGGGCATTTAGGATTCCCAAGCTGGATGTGCCGGTGTTGCTGCTTTATCAGGATCGTACAGCACCAGCCGGATTGCGCGTGGATACGGTATTGATCGAGCCTGATGACCGCCGAGTGACGCTGACGGCTCGCATGCAGGTTCCGTTGCCTCGCGGCCCGGGCGCGTTACGGGAGGTTGCGCTGGGGCATATGAAAAAAACTTGGCTGCGGGCGAGGGAAGCGCGCAAACTGTACATTGACCGGACCAGCGACCAGGGGGCGGATATGAGGAGGTCTTGTTTCAATTTATGAGCACACCGCTCGATGTCATAGGCTGGGGAGCCGTCACTCCTGTCGGGCTTGACGCACGGCAAACATGCGCCGCAGCCCGCGCCCGTATTTCAGGGGTGCGCGTAATTCTGACGCTGCCACCGGATTTTGAGCCGGTCTACGGTGCAACTGTGCCGGCAAAACAATCGCTCAAGCAATCGCCCGATGCCTGGCTCACTTCATTGGCCTGCCGAGCGATTCGTGAGGCATTGGATAATTTGTCTCCTGACCCGGCTCATACCGCGCTATTATTATCGGTTCCCGCTATTCAGGAACCGGATTCAGAGGAGCCCAGGCTTGCTGGAAAACAGTGGATCAAATCCATAGAAACCCGTCTCAAGTGCAACTTTCATTCTTCCTCGGCGGTTTTTAATCAAGGTCACGCCGCGCCGGTCGCGGCTCTGCTGATCGCGCGGGATTTGCTGGAACGTCAAACAGTTCAATATTGTCTGATTGCAGGCGTCGAGTCCATGGTGAACAGAGCCTGCATTGACCGGCTGGCCGAATGGAACCGTCTCTATGGCCCCGAGAATTCTCAGGGGGTTATTCCTGGTGAGGGGTCGGCCTGTTTGCTCGTTACTCTCGCCAGCCGGACTCAATCGCCATCGCTTGCCAGGATAGTCGGCTTAGGCGTGGACAATGAAACTGATACCGTGCTGGGGACTCGTACCTCGGTGGGCAAGGGGCTTATTGAGGCATTGAAAAAGGCGCTGGATGATTCAGGGATCGATGAGTCGGCCGTTACCGTCCGCGCATCGGATATGAACGGCGAACGATACCGGGGGCTGGAAACTCTGTTTGCCGACGCCCGTCTCTATCGCAAGCGGCGTCAACGCCACATCATGCTGTTGCCGGCCATGTCGGTCGCCGATATGGGGGCTGCGGTCGCGCCATTGATGATCATCATGGCAGCCACCGCCATGACTAAAGGATATCTGCCGGGCCCCTTAACGATGTGTGAATTGTCATCCGAACAGGGGCTGAGGGGAGCATGCCTGGTGACAGGATCTTCACGGTTGCCACAGTATTACGAAACCGCCATTGCTTATCAATTCGGCCGGGAACGGTTACCGGCAGTTTTTGATCGTCCTGTTTCAGCCAAATCCGTAATCCCGGATGTTATTGGGCAGCATGCCGAAGAAGGGGCGTTTCTCTGGACTTTGCGGCGTAGCGCGGCTTGCAGACCCAATTTTTCCCTCTCTGATTTTTCCGATCTCGATATGCGTGTCGATGCACACTTGGACGGTCTTTATCTCTCTGGCGAAACCGGTTGGGAAGTCTGTCTGAAGGGACTTAAATGGAAGGCTCCCGGTGAATTTTTTGCGGCAGCTGCGGTTGCATTCGCGCAACGTGATAATAAAAAAATCGAACTGGTTCTGGCTGCCGTTGCCAAAGCGCCGGTGGGGGCGTCAGGGATCACCTCGGCGCTGGGGTGGCTTCCTCAATCCCTTGCTCAACCTCTGATCGATAAACTTACATCGTCGAAGGAAGCTTTGTATCGATATATAGGTATTAGCGCCGCAGCTGTGCAACAGTATAATCCCGGATCAGTGTTGATCGCCGCCATGGAAGAGGCGGATCTCAGGATTCGGGCTCGCGCACTGCGTGCAGTCGGAGAACTGGGAATAATTGATCTGCTTCCCGCACTCCGTTACAACCTCAACTCAACCGACCCCGCATGCCGTTACTGGGCTGCCTGGTCTTACGTCCTGCGCGCCGACGCCCCTGCGCCTGCACTGGAGGTGTTGCGGGAGATTGCCGAATCGGATTCCATCTTTCGCGACGGCGCCGCGACAATGGCTGTACGGCGGATGAATGTCGTTTCGTCGCAAACATGGTATAGCAAGTTTCTATCGAATTTGCCGCAACTTCGCATGGCAATGATTACGGCTGGCGTATCGGGTGATCCGGATGCTGTGCCTTGGTTGATCGATCTGATGCGCCAAAAAGATTTGTCGCGCGTTGCGGGCGAGGCCTTTACCACCATTACAGGCGCTGATCTTGAGCAACTTAAGCTGGAGGTGAGACCGTCGAAAGATCTTGAAACAGGGCCAACTGATAATCCGGCGGATGATAATGTGGAGATGGATCCTGATGATAATCTTCCGTGGCCGGATCGTGATCTGATCAAGGCTTGGTGGGAAAAAAACAAGGGAAGCTTTAAAGCCGGAACCCGCTACCTGTGCGGACAGCCGATTACGGAGAGTAACCTCCAGCATCTCCTTCGGTACGGTTATCAACGTCAGCGGCATGCCGCCGCGCTGGAGCTGGCGATCAGGAATCCCGGCCAGCCTCTTTTCAATGTTCGCGCTCCCGGTTTCCGGCAGAAGCAGCTTCTCGGGCTGAAGTAAAGATGAATAAAAATGGCCACAGTTTTTTCTGTGGCCATTTGAGTATATCTACTATTTGTTGAGCCGCCATTCCAATCAACCCATCACGATTACCAGATCCTCTTTCTCCACCTTCTCACCCTCTTTAAACTTCACCTCAACCACTGTGCCATCGACTTTGGCCTTGATGTTGGTCTCCATCTTCATGGCCTCTGTAACCATCAGCACATCACCCGCCTTGATCACGTCTCCGGCCTTGACGTTAATCTTCAGCACCTTGCCCGGCATGGGAGCGCCGAAGTGGTTTGCATTGCCCTTATCCGCCTTCTGGCGCTGCACTACATCATTTTGCACCGACTGATCACGCACCACGACTGAACGGGAGTTCCCGTTCAGCTCGAAGTACACTGTGCGGGTGCCATCCTTCTGAACCTTTCCAACGGCGTTGAGCATGATGATGAGGGTCTTGCCCGGCTCAATATCCAGTGAAGTCTCCTGCCCCGGCTCCAGACCGTAGAAAAATATCGGCGTGGGAAAAACAGATGTATCGGAAAATTCCTGCCGATGTTTGTCGAACTCCGGATAGACATTCGGGTAGAGGATATGGGATATGAGCGATTTGTCGTCCACCTTGTGACCGACCTTCTCTTGCAGCTTGATCCGTTCCTCCTCAAAATCAACCGGTTCCAGCAGCTCACCAGGACGACAGGTGATCGGTTGCTCCCCCTTGAGGACAATCCGCTGCAGAGCCTCAGGCCAGCCCTGGTAGGGTTGGCCCAGCATCCCCTTGAACATGCCGACCACAGACTCGGGGAAAGCCAGTTCCTCTTGTGAGGTAAAGACATCCTCCGGCTCCAGATTGTTTTTGACCAGGAACATGGCCATATCGCCGACAACCTTGGATGACGGTGTAACCTTGACGATGTCGCCGAACATCATGTTGACCTTGTGGTACATCTCCTTGCATTCATCCCAGCGCTCAATCAGACCCAGGCCAGCCACTTGCGGCTTGTAGTTGGAGTACTGGCCTCCCGGAATTTCATGGTGATATACCTCGGCTGTGCCGCTTTTCAGGCCGGACTCAAAGGGGGCATAGTAGTCACGCACCGTCTCCCAGTAGTTTGCCAGCTTCTGCAGGCCAGGGCCATTAACCTGCGGATCGCGCTCGCTCCCCTGCAATGTTGACACCAGGGCATTCAGATTAGGCTGGGCTGTCAGACCCGACAGAGAGGAGAGAGCCGCATCGACGATATCCACCCCTGCCTCGGTAGCCTTGAGCAATGTGGCGCTACCGTTACTGGAGGTATCGTGGGTGTGCAGGTGTACCGGGATGCCGATATTTTCCTTCAACGCCTTTACCAGCTTATAGGCGGCCAACGGCTTCAGAAGGCCTGCCATATCCTTGATGGCCAGGATATGGGCGCCCATTTTTTCAAGTTCCCTGGCCATGCTCACGTAGTATTCCAATGGGTATTTATCACGTTTGGGATCGGTAATGTCACCGGTGTAACAGATGGATGCCTCACAGATCTTGCCTGACTTGCGCACCGCTTCCATGGCCACCTGCATGCCGGTGGCCCAGTTGAGGGAATCGAACACGCGGAAGATGTCCACCCCGGAATTGGCGGCCTCTTCCACGAACTTCTCCACCACGTTGTCCGGATAATTGGTGTAACCCACGGCATTGGAGCCGCGCAGCAGCATCTGGAAGAGGATGTTGGGTATCAACTCGGACAGTTTGTGCAGACGCTGCCAGGGGTCTTCCTTCAGAAAACGCATGGAGACGTCGAAGGTGGCGCCACCCCAGCACTCCAACGAAAATAGATCGGCGCCCAGGTACGAGGTTGGCTCCGCGATCTTGAGCAGGTCATGGGTACGAACACGGGTAGCCAGGTTGGATTGGTGTGCATCGCGCATGGTGGTATCTGTCAGCAGCAGCTTCTTCTGCTCCAGGATCCACTTTGACAGCCCCTCGGGCCCCAGTGCCATAAGCAGGTCGCGGCTACCGGACGGACGGGGCTGGCTGTAATCGATCTCAGGCACTCGAGCCTCGATCAGTTCGGCTGATTTAAGCGGCTTGACAATACCAGGCGAGCCATTGACTATCACCTCGCCCAGAAAATTGAGAACCTTGCTGGCCCGGTCTTTGTTTTCGCGGAACTTGAGCAGCTCGGGGTGTTTTTCGATGAAAGAGGTGTCGCAATTGCCCTTGAGAAAGACCGGATGGGTGACTACGTTCTCCAGAAAACTGATGTTGGTCTTGACGCCGCGCACACGGAACTCCTGCAGGGCGCGGTTCATGATATGGGCGGCATCCTGGAAAGTCAGGCCCCAGGAACTAACCTTGACCAGCAATGAATCGTAGTGGGGGGTTATCTTGGAACCGGTGAATGCATTACCGGCATCCAGACGTATGCCGCAACCGGCTGCCGAGCGGTAGGTGGTCAGGGTGCCAAAGTCCGGGGCAAAGTTATTGGCCGGATCCTCTGTGGTGATGCGGCACTGGATGGCATAGCCGCGCATATCGATGGCGGACTGCGAAGGGATGTTGATCTCCGGGTCTGACAATTTGTGTCCGCAGGCCACCAGAATCTGGTTCTTCACCAGATTGCGACCGGTGATCATCTCGGTCACGGTGTGTTCCACCTGGATACGGGGATTCATCTCAATGAAGTAGTGCTCTCCTTCCTTATCCATCAGAAACTCAACCGTGCCGGCGTTGCGATACTTGACTTGACTGGCAATCTTGAGGGCCGCTGTGCAGAGTTCCTCGCGCTGGGTCTGTGTCAGGGAAAGGGAGGGAGCGAACTCGACAACCTTCTGGTGGCGGCGCTGCACAGAGCAATCACGGTCGAAGAAGTGCACCAGGTTGCCAAAATTATCTCCAAGCACCTGCACCTCGATATGCTTGGGGTTGGCCAGGTAGCGTTCCAGGAACACGGCAGCATTACCAAAGGAGGCCTTGGCTTCGCTACCGGCAGCCACCAATCCTTCCAGGAGCTCTTTCTTGTTTTGCGCCACGCGCATGCCACGTCCACCGCCGCCTGCCGCAGCCTTGATAATAATCGGGTAACCGTGATCCTTGGCAAACTTGAGAGCCTCTTCCTCCTTCTCAATAGGACCATCGGTGCCGGGTACCACATTGACACCGGCCGCAATGGCCGCCTTGCGACCTGCAACCTTATCCCCCAGAGCTCGCTGCATATCTGCAGTTGGCCCTATGAAAATAATACCATTGGCCTCGCACTTTTCAGCAAACTCGGCGTTCTCCGCCAGGAAGCCATAACCTGGGTGGATGGCGTCCACGTCTGCCTTGAGCGCCAAACCGATAATTTCGTCGATACCCAGGTAAGCGTCAATGGGCGCCTTACCCTTACCAATCAGATAGGCCTCATCAGCCTTATAGCGATGCAGAGAAAGCTTGTCTTCTTCGGAATAGATGGCCACGGTACCAATACCCAACTCGGTACAGGCTCGAAAGATACGGATGGCAATCTCGCCTCGGTTGGCAGCCATGACTTTATGAAATTTTTGCTTCTGCACTTGCGCCTCCTGATATGGTGAAATCAATCGAGTTATAAAAAAAGTCCGGAAACAGTACAGAAAATATTTAGCTAAACTAAAATTATTCAAGCTATTTTGAATAGTTACAACGACAGAAAGGCCGCAATAAATCATGACTGGTATCGTTTTGTCAACAAGGTTTTTCGTCTTGCTGTAACGTAGCGGATATGATACAAAATTTGGTAGAAATGACGTTGCGGAGGCAAATTCATGGATATATCAATAATCCCGCTACCAGCGGAAAAGATGAAGACAAAAATCAAGGACGAGTCGCAACTCGGCTTTGGCAAATACTTTACCGACCGCATGCTGCTGGTCGAATGGAAGGCCGGCCAGGGATGGTGTAACGCCCGCATAAAACCCTATGAGCCGTTTGTTCTTGATCCGGCCTGCCTGGTTTTCCACTACGCCCAGGAAATATTCGAGGGACTCAAGGCATACAAATGGGCTGACGGTCGCATTGCCCTGTTTCGCCCCGACATGAATGCCCACCGTTTCAACCAGTCGGCCGAACGCATGTGCATGTCGGAGGTACCGGAGGAACTATTCCTGAAAGGTATCGAAAAGCTGGTGGCTCTGGAACAGGATTGGATCCCCACCACGCCTGGAACCTCGCTCTACATCCGACCCACATTGATCGCTGTGGAACCGGTGCTGGGAGTCAAACCATCCGATCACTACTACTTCTATGTAATCCTTTCACCGGTAGGCGCTTATTACGCAGCCGGTTTCAATCCAATCAACATCCTGGTGGAAGACAACTATGTGCGCGCCGTGCCGGGCGGAACCGGCGAGGCCAAAACCGGCGGCAACTACGCCAGCTCACTAAAAGCTGGTCTTGAAGCCAAGAAAAAGGGTTACGACCAGGTGCTCTGGCTGGATGGCAAAGAACAGCGCTACATTGAAGAGGTCGGCGCCATGAACATGTTTTTCGCCTACGGCACAAAGATCGTCACGGCGCCCCTGACCGGTTCAATCCTCTCCGGAGTCACACGAGATTCGGTAATAAAGCTGGCTGCTTCCTTGGGATACGACGTTGAGGAACGACTGATCGATGTAAACGAACTCATGGCAGATATCAAGGGCGGCAAGGTCACCGAAGCCTTCGGCAGCGGTACAGCAGCGGTGATCACCCCGGTTGGCAAGCTATGCTACAAGGATGAATCAGTCAAATTGAGCGCAGGCAAGGTGGGAGAGATCACACAGAAGCTTTATGACACCCTGACCGGCATCCAGACCGGCAGGCTGAAGGACGAATTCGGCTGGATCAGGTTCGTAGAACAATAAAATTCTCAGTTTGGTAATGTATGAAATCGACAAAAAAAACCAAATCAAAAGTCTCACCCTCAAACAAACTATGCGCCTCTTGTCGGCGCACCTGCAAACAGATGGAGAAAGCTGTTGTCGCCAGGTGTCCCCGCTATTACCCCTTTTCCCGCAAACAAACAAAACCCGGGTTTACATGGAAACAGATGGATCTAGGGCTCTGAAGCCTGACCTTCAGGACGTTCAACGGATCAATCCCGCACTCTGCACAGGCTGCGGTCGCTGTGTCGCGGCTTGCACTCTCAGCCTGCTCACTCTCGAACAGATGTTCCCTTTTAAACTCAGTGAATATTGCCTGTATTAACATTTAATCTCTGCGGGTAAATTCCCCGCCCCTTGGGGCGATTTAAGAATCAACTAAAGTTACAGATACCCCGTCCGCTTGCGGCGGGGTGATTAAACTATGCGGCAAATTCTACCCTTCCGCCTTTAAATCCCGCGCCATCAGCTCCATCACCGCCTGACGCGCCGGTTTATCCTCATGCAGGATCTGGTAGGCCTTCTCGACAATCGGCATCTCCACCCCGAGTTGGTTTGCCAGCAGATATACCGATTCAGCCGACTTGACCCCCTCGGCCACCATCCGCATCTCAGCCAGGATATCAGCCAGACGCTGCCCCTGACCAAGTTTGAAACCGACCGTGCGGTTGCGGGAAAGATCGCCGGTGCAGGTCAGCACCAGGTCGCCCATGCCTGCCAGTCCGGCAAAGGTTGCGTGCTGGGCGCCCATGGCAAGCCCCAGACGGTTCATCTCGGCCAGGCCGCGGGTGATCAGGGCTGCCCGGGCATTATGGCCAAAGCCAAGACCGTCGCAGATACCAGCGGCAACGGCTATGACATTCTTGACCGCGCCTCCTAGTTCCACGCCGATAACATCGTTATTGGTATAGGCACGGAAGGAGTTGTTGCTGACCGCCGCCTGTACCCGTTGTGCGCAGGCTTGGTCATGAGAGGCCGAGACTATCAGTGAAGGGAGTCCGGCAGCCACTTCGCGGGCAAAGGTTGGACCGGACAGGGCAACATAGTGGGTAAGCGCTTCTGATCCAAGTAGATCCTCGCAGATTTGAGAGACTGTTTTCAGTGTTTGCAACTCGATCCCTTTCGAGGCGTTAACCAGCACGGCTTCCGTCCCGATAAGGCCGGCAGCCTGGGCAAGGACACTCCGCATGACCTGTACCGGTGTTACCAGCAGGATCATGGTCCGGCCCACCAGGGCATCGGGAAGGCAATTGGTGCAGGCCAAAGCAGGGTGCAGTGTGACGTCGGGGAGATAGATGGAATTGATGCGGGTGGTGAGCATCTCGCAAGCCAGATCCTGCTCATAGACCCAGAGTGTCGTGTCATGCCCGTTTTTGGCCAGCAGATCGGCCAGTGCTGTGCCCCAGCTGCCACCGCCGATAACTGCGACCCGTTCCATGCTACTCTTCGTCATCATAGCCTTCTTCCAACCGCATGTCATAACCCTCGGCCAATGCCTGCCGGGCGGTTTCAATACTGTCAAGAACCAGACGCCGGATGAACGGATGACGCGCTTCGGGCAGGAAGCCGCCTACCAGACTAAGCGCAGTGGCCAGGACATGCTGGACTTGCTTTTCATCGCAATCGGTCTGCTGCATGTAATCAGCCGTCAACAACAAACGCTTGATGATATCTGCCCGGCGCGGGGTGATCAGTTCAGCGCAGAACCTGGCAAGCTCTGCCTCAAGAATAGCCTCTGTGAGACCATGCCCTCCAGCCTTTTTTTCCATGTTGTCCAGATGTTCGGCGCCATCATAGACCGCCGACTCCGACAACATCCACCCTTCCAGGCTGGGGCAGTCCAGCAGATCATTGCTGCTGGCGATAAAACCTGGAATCTGTTCCACGATCCCATCCAGATGTTCAAGGCTGAAGCGTGGAACATATCCTTCGGGTCGAAGCGAGTCAGGACTGAACAGACGCATATCCACATAAAAATCAGGCGGCAGGTAGTAGCCCTGCTCCCGGCTGTGGAAAAGACCATCGCGCAACAAGGCCAAGGCATAACCCGGATCGACCGGCTCCAGTAATTCGCCGGTTGACATCTCCCTCAAAACCACATCATATTCCCTGTCATCCTTCATCCGGTAACTGAGGGCGTTGATCAGGCCTTCCGATTCACCTGTCAGAAGCAGCATGGCCGCATAGGTCGAATCCTTCATCTGCCACGAAAACCAGAGTGAACGGGAACCGTAGATATCAATCGGTCCGGCCAGCACGGAGTGGAATGGCAACGGCGTGCTGAAGGACAATGGCAGGTCCGCAGGCTCCGTAATACCCACAAAGGATAGTCGCCGGATACTGCGACGGATCAGCTCGGCGCTTTCTCCCTTGTGGCGTTGTTCCGCCTTGGTCAGGACGCTGAGGGCAAAACCGTTTTTGATCTTGCCGAGGGCGATAATCGCCTCGCGAACCACCTCTGTCTGTTCAAATGAGATTAATATATCCAGAAGCGCTACCGCGTCGGAATTGTGGCTTTTGGAGAGACATCGAATCATCTGTTCGCGGACTTCATCGGCGGCATCCAGAAACAGATCCATGAAGCGTACCAGCCCACGCTCGCCGTCACTCAGGCAATCCATGATGAATCCATCAATCGTGCAG
>JBAYZR010000092.1:0-11067 GCA_041672425.1 Pedobacter sp.
GGTACATCAAACTTCTCGCAGACAGGCATCGAAAAATTGATTCAGGCGGTAGGAACGCTGTTCGACCCTTACAAAGCCATCACCGTTAATCCCAACTTGAAGCCAAGGATAGAGGAAATTCGTTCGTTTGTTGCTGATGGATATCTTCCACAAGTTAGAGTGATTGCTTGCAATAATGGCTTGGTCTGGAAAGAGGAAGCGCAGGAACTAATAGAACATACCGGCTTTGGTGATCAAGTTTTGTTCGAGCATGTCAATCATGATCGTCTGGTGCTCATAATTCAATCACTAAAACCAGTGGATGATACTGTCCGGCTTACAGGTAAAGCTATTGTCGAAGATTATGACTTCCGCAGAGTATTAGTGGGTAAAATTGCAGTGTCTGAGCTTGCTGCTATCTTTGATAGGCATGGTGACAGGCTCCTTGAGAGGAATATTCGACGTTACCTTGGATTGCAGGGCAACCGCATCAATGAGGGAATCGCTCACACCCTGACAATGCCTACCGAGCAGTCAAACTTTTATTTTTACAACAACGGTATCACATTAACCTGCAACCAGTTTCAACACAATGCCTTACAAGGTGAAAATTGGTCTGTGAAACTGTCAGGAATGCAAATTATCAACGGCGGACAAACCTGTAAGACAATTCAGCGAACACTTGCTTCCGGGTCAATAACTGCTCCGAAGGCATCTGTCCTTGTAAGAATTTATGAGTTGCCGAAGGGTGAGGAAGACTTGGTTCGCAATATCACATATGCGACCAATAGTCAGAACCCTGTTGATCTGCGAGATTTGCGTTCAAATGACGACCGACAGCGAAAACTTGCCATGTCGATAGAACAGCTGGGCTATAACTATAGACGGCAGAGAAGCGAAGTGGCTACAAAACCTACTGATATCACTAGTGGGATAGCCGCTGAAGCTGTGCTTTCTATCTGGCGTCACCGTCCACATCAAGGGAAGTTCATGACGGGCGGACATTTCGGAAAACTTTATGACATCATTTTTAGTACTGATTTGAATGGCGCCCAAGTGATCATTGCGGTTCTCTTGTTCAGGATTGCTGAAAACAGACGCAAAAGGCCAGCAGCTGATGCACCTGAATTTATCAGGTACTCTTCCTGTTTTGTCGCGATGCTTATGGGGGATTCATTACTTTCCGAAATGGGTATCAAACTCAATCAGCTTAACCACCGTCAATTTGAAGATGCGCGCAAGCTTATCGAGACAAAAGGAGATGAATACCATTCTGCTGCAATGGGTCTGATCAATGTGGCTTTAAGCGTTTTATATAAGAATCAAGAAGTGAGTCTACAACGTTTGGCTGCAACATTCAGGCGTGGTGATCTTATTGAAATACTTCACCTCTTGCCAGATATATTGAAGGAGAAGGCCAAAGAATGATCTTACCGACAAAAGGGTATGAAGGAGCCCCCGAAGGCAACCCTTGAAAAGAGAAAAATCGAATAAAAAGGCGAAGTCCCAATCAGGCAGTTGGACACCGGCGGGCGATAAAGCCGCCCGGCGGGTTAACTGCACAAGTCCGTTGGTCACCGAGACAAAGGCTCCGTCTTAGTGAACAACGGTGGAGCTGGACGCCATTTACAGGAGGATAATTGATGAGAAGAAATCTAATCAACGTGACCATTGGAGTTTTCGCTGTTATATTCATCATGGCGACTCTTTCACTCGCTGAAGATGTTTCAACGCAAGCGCCCAAAAAAAGCAAATCAAGGAAACAAACCACCTCAAAAGAGAAGGCATCTACAGCACCAGTCAAGAAAGACACCGGGGCGCCTAAAATAACTCGGGAAAATTGCCCCCAATTTCTCCCAAATAGTGAAGGACGTAACACCACTTCAGCACGAATATCAGACGTTAGTTACTAAGGTGTCGTCATGTTGCTAACTGTTCATCCGGAGCACCCCCAACCTCGCTATGTTGCTCGTGTAGTCAAGTGTTTACAGGATGGGGGAATTATTGCTTATCCTACCGATACCACCTATGGTATTGGTTGCTCTATCTTTAATAAAAAGGGTATCGAACGAATTTATCAGCTGAAACAGCGTGATCACAAAAAACCATTCTCCTTTATTTGCCCCAGTCTGTCGGAAGTATCACGTTATGCCAAGGTCAGCAACGTTGCATTCAAAATCATCAAACGATATCTTCCTGGTCCTTACACCTTTGTATTAGAGGCGACACGCGATGTGCCCGACCTTTTACTGACCCGTCAGAAAACTGTGGGTATTCGTATTCCTGACAATCGAATTTGTCTTGATATTGTTCAGATGTTGGGTAACCCAATCATTACAACAAGCGCCAATCTGTCTGGAGAAGAACCGGTCGGTGATCCAAACATGATTGACGTAAACTTTGGCGGTAAACTCGATTTTATCGTTGATGGTGGTGTACTTACCACAGATGTCAGTTCAGTGGTAAGCCTTGTGGGCGATATTCCTGAGATCCTGAGGGTGGGGATTGGAGATCTGTCCTGGTGCTCTTAATACAGATTCCCGAGGGCAATGCTGATGCGTAAACGCACTATTCGCAAGGGGTTGCGATATATTTTGGCCGCATTGCTCCTGATTATTCTGGCAAGTTATTATCATGCTGAACTAGCTGGTTTTTTTGCATTTTCTGTTAGTGCGGAAGAGCGTTTCTATGGTCTGGAAATTTTTCTGGCTGCGGTCGCGGGCAGTTATGGTGTTGTCCTGACAGTGTTTGGTTTTGTGTTGTCGGGGGATGCTCGTGATGCAGGTATACGCTTGCTGCCAGTTTTTTTACTGATTGTAACGGCGGTCATGCTCTTTTTCTTTTTGCTGATATCATCCTTGAACGGTACGTCGAATCCAAGGCCTCTACCCCCAAGGGAAACAATCACTATTTAAGGGGAGCTCGCCATGGCCTTTTCTCTAGACCGCACCAGAAGCTTTATAAAGATTGATGAACCGGATCTTATTTCCATTCACCGATCAAACTCTCCAATTGTACTGACTGATTATAATCATGGACACTTCTTCGATGCATTCATCTGTGCTGCTCATGAAAATAATTTGTTACGTGTCTATATTGGTCTGCACGACTCTCAGCTCAAATCAAATCTGGTCTTTGTTGCCGACCCTGTTGCGTTTGACAATAAAAATACCGCTATACTTATCAAGGAGGCCGAAACTTTTCTGACTAATATTGGTTTTAGCATGGAGCTGATCAATATGGAATTCAGTCCTGCAATTCGCGAAGTGATTATGCGTGATTTGAAGGTCATGCGGGAGCCCTCCCTTTCTATCAGATTTGATGCCGCCATGTTTGCAATTGAGGAATTAACAGTAGAAAAAAATGAATTGATCCAAAAGATGTTTCGAGCCCACAAAGCATTTAAAGCTGAAGTGGACAAACTCAGACAGCAACTTGTTTTGGCAAATTCTGCTGCGCTTGAGGCTACAGATAAATCGGTCTCTGACGAAGAATCCGTTGCTGCGTTGATGGTGGAGCGGGACTCATTACGAGCGGAACTAGCAGTTATTCGGGAGGAAATAGAGGCGGTCAGAAGCGAACATGACACAATCATGGCAGTACAATATAACGAAATACATACTCTACAGGCTGCATTGGCAATTGCCGATGAGAGTTTATCTTTAGAGCGCACTAAAAACGAATCCGCTCTTCAGAAAATGGACGCGCTGGAGAAAAATGCTGCTGTGGATCTGAAAATGCTAAAGAAAAGGATTGATTCACTAAGTGATGAGAAACACATGCTGGAATCGATGGCTGCTGAAATGAATTTTAAGGCCAAGAGAGAGATCGAGCGTCTTCAACAGATCAACCAGTCCCAGCGTAGCGCCGCTATCAAGAAGGTCAAAACCCTTATAGAAGAGATGCGCCAACTCTCCGAAGCTCGTGCTGTTATGACATCTCCTCCCGGAGTATCGCTTTCAACAGCAGACGTCAAGAAATCTTCAGAATCAGAAAGTGAGATGGAGATACTACACCATGTCACTGATTCAGCAAGTTCAGGTGAAGCTTTCTCAAATCCCTTCGGATTCTCTGATAAATCTGAAAATATCAGTTTTGAACCAGATTCAACATTGAATGGCATTCCTTATTCCAGACTTGAGGATGTGGTTGAGGTGCATCGTTCTTTCAATAAAATACAGGCTGCGCCCATCGGAAAACAGGTGCAGAGTTGTGATGGTTTTGTTTGTCTTGTTAAGGTTGGGCAGTACATGTTGGTGTATGTGGTCTGGTTTATGAATGAAACCGGCGAAGTGCTTGTCTGCCGCCCTGATCACATTCCTGAAAGTTTAGATATCGCCTTGAATATGGTGCGGGATGGGATCGGATATTTTGAACGGGTTGGTTTTATTATGGACAAATTGATTCTTAAACCTGAATCCGAACAACGACAGAATCAGATCGATTCACTTTCGTTCTTTCAGAAGATAAGTATCTGACTCGTTTCGGGCTTTCAAAAAAGCATGGACACTGTCCTTCGTCGTACTGTAGTCTGTTGCAGTTACCACGTGCGTGGCTGCGTGCTCACGCTTGTGGCGCTGCTTCAGGAGTTGAAAAATATCCGGACTAATACGCCTGAAGAAAGGAGGCAAATCACTTCCCAAGGTATATTTCCGGTAAAAATGATATCCATTTCTTCATAGGGTTCGAACCCTGATAAGTTGGTCACCGCCTCAGTCGGGTTAAACTCCATCATCGGCACATGCTTGAAGGCAACTGCATGGAACACCACCTCCGGCTTGAACTCGCTGAATACCCACTCGATACGGTCATGGCGGCGAACATCGGCAAGCACCGGCGCCAAGGATAAATCGGGCCAGACATTAGCCAGTTCGTGTTCGATATGGTAGAGCGGCCTCTCGACCGAATCAAGCAGAATGATCTCGTATAGTTCATAGCGGGCTACCTGTCGGCATAGCTCGCTGCCGATGCTTCCACCAGCGCCAGTCACAAGAACCCTCATACCCTTCAGGTAAGCGCTGATAGCCTTGTCGTCCAGTCTTGCCGGTTCGCGCCCCAGCAGATCCTCAATTTCAACATTCTTGATATGTGAAACTTGTACCTTGCCGGAGATCAGATCCGACAGGGCAGGCAGGATCTTGAACTTGACGTCAGCCATCTTACAGCGTGGCACGATGGTTCGCACCACCTTGCCACGCGCCGAAGGGACAGCGATGATCACCTTTTATATTTTCATGTCCTTTATCAGACGTGAAATCTGCTGGGTATCCCCAAGAACCGGCACCCCTCCCAGAGTTAGCCCTTGGCGGACCGGATCATCATCCAAGAAACCCACGACATTGTAGTTGGCACGCGGGTTCTTCCTTATCTCACGCATCAGTTCGTGGCCGATTTCGCCAGCCCCCACCACCAAGGTTCTGGGACTCTTTGTTTTGCCGGACGGTATGACAAAGATCTCACGGTAGACACGCCACACCAAACGGCTGGATGCCATAAACCCAAAAAGGATCGCCCAGTCCAGTATGGAGTATATAACGCTGCTTGTTATTTTTCTATTTACAGAAAAAATCAGTTCATCCCGAATCACCAGTTCGTAATAATTGTACGCCAAAACCGTCCGGGAAACGGCGTCCACCCGGATCTTTGACACCTCGGATGTATGCGTTGGTGGTCATTGTCTTGAACCAATCCATCACATCACCCAACGTAGGGGCACCCCCATGTGGGTGCCCGTGTTTTCCGGCGCCATGTGGCAGCACAGGTGTTTCAACCATTAAATGAGCAGATGCGGATTTATTTTATTGTCAGAGGTAACAAATGATGTAAAATATGATTATCATATTTAACGGAGGTTGCTATGCAAACAGCGATCAGTTCAACCGAGGCGGTGAGAAATTTTTCAGAACTGCTCAACAACATTAAATACCGTGGAGATCGGTATATCGTTATCCGTGGCGGAAAACCGGCTGCATCCCTGGTTCCGGTGGAACTGATCCGTAGCGGCGCAACTCTGGCTGACCTGCGTAAGATTGTGCAAGCCTTTCCCCATCTTGACAGCAGTGATTCCTTATTTGAAGCTGATGTCATAGCTGCGGCAAGTTCGCAGCCTTCAATGCCCGAGGCTCTGTCATGGGAGTGATACTCGACTCCAGCGAGATAATCGCACTGGAAAGAAGCCGGGGGATAGTCGAAAATCTTGTGGCTGGCCGTGAAGATGAGCCGTTCGGTATCAGCGTGGCAACAGTGGCCGAACTTCTCCATGGAGTCGAGCGAGCCGACACGGAAACCAGGAAAATAAGACGTCAGGCCTTTGTGGAAAAAGTAATCGAGATGATCCCTGTATTTCCGTTTGATATTGGAGTTATCCGCATCTACACCAGAATATGGGCATCGCTGGTGCATCGTGGTTTTACGGTAGGGTCGCATGATCTGATTATTGCAGCTACGGCTATTTCTCTGGATTACACGATTATTACCGCTAACCGGCGCGATTTTGAGAAGATTGAGGGATTACGGCTCGAAGTGCGGCAGGCGTAACGTACTTCTCACATATACACAGGATAAATATTCCAGGAGGTGAGGAGTTTGCCATACTTCTACCATTAACCGACATTAACGGCGCCATACATATCTCAGAGCGGATTCGGCAGGAGGTGCTGCAATTCGCTGAAGACAAGCGGATCATGCAGGTCTGGTTTGCCGGCGTTCACAGCGATATCGGTGGCGGGTATCCGAGCCGGGAGTCTCAGCTTTCAGACATTACCTTGGCTTGGATGATCAACGCTGCGCGGCAACATGGTATGGAGTTCATTTCTGATTTCATGGATTACCTGGACCCCAATCCAACGGGCATGCTTCACAACTCATACGAAGGCGCGTGGAAGGCCCTTGGAGAGAATGTCCGGGGCATTGGGAACCAGGAGAGCATTCATTCGTCCGTGAAAGCCCGCTTGGAAGGTAATATCGGCTACAGCCCTGCCAATCTTCCGGTCGATCCGCACTATGTGTGATAGGGGGGTGGGTATAAGTGCTAACTTAGAGAGGGGTCAAAAAACTAATATCATGAGAAAATAGAAAATGTAGCGCCACTTGACTTTTTTCGTAGCCGTAACTTAACTAAATAGCTAGAGTTATTTTTGATGGTGACAAATGTGGGCCAGGCACGCTTATATTTCATGTAGATTTGTTCAGATGTGGCAACCAGCCAATTCACTCACGTACAATTGCGGAAGTATCCTCTGACCACAAATGGGACAGATAACCTCGAACACGGTGAAGGAACTGCTGTTGATCTTCATATCGGATACATGCACGGTCGTTTTCAGCAACTCACTCAGGCCAAGTTCCTGGCCGCAGCAGGTCGGCTTCACTTGTCGAACCGTCTCTCCCCTGAAAACAGTCTCGTAATTCCTAAGTATAAACAGCTTGCGCTGTATCTCATCAATTGGTTGCATGGCTCATCCTCCCGCTACCGGCACATTCCCGAACCCTGATAAACAGGATAAGTGTGTTAACCTATCAGACGTGCTCCTGTTCATGAGACCTTCCATTACTCTCCGCATGATATGAAGTAGAGTACAAAACCTCCTGTGACGGACCGTCCATAAGCTGAATCTGGATTTTTTTGAGATAATTGCCAAGATCCCAGCCATTGTAATAGTTGAACCGCACCAACAGATCCGTGGAGACAGGCGATTTAGGCGCCTCATCCCCAATGCGCAGACCCATGTCGCGCAATTCAGTCATAATGAAACTGCGCAGATAACAAGCGTCCTCGTCCGACTGCTCGATATAGGCGGTTGTATAACGGGAGAGGTCGATAGTAGCAGCATTGACTGAATTGTTAGTGTTGCAATCAACAAGAATACTGCAACGGATAATCATGTTGAACAAGCTCATACATCAACACCTTTGGCGGTAAGCACTGCGATTCAATTAACAGCCGGTTTTTTGTGATTGATTCGGCCATCCATAACGGATCACTATTGCAAAACATCCTGAATAGTTTTCACAAGTGTGCTCTGACTCAGCGGTTTTGCAAGAAATTTCACATTATCTGTAGTTTGTATCTCTTTGAGAATATCGGAAGAATAACCACTGATAAAGACAACCGGTAAACCCGGCCTGAGCCCACTCAGCTGCTCATACATCTCCCTACCGTTCATAATTGGCATCATGACATCCGACACAAGCAGATCAATCAAGTCGAGATTATCACGGAAAAACGAGATGGCTTTTACCCCGCTTTCCGCGCTATAGACATAATAATCGGCATCTTCCAGCATGGCTTTGACAACGTTTCGTACATTATCATCGTCATCAACCAGCAGGATTCTCGTGCGGGGCGGTTGCAAATCTTTATCCAATTTCGGCGAATGCCGTCGCGCTAAGGATGGATTATCTCCAGCAATTGTGTACTCTGATCCAAAATAAATTTCAGCTTCCATGATAAACCTCACTGTTTTTCGCGTTAGCAAGCACATAGATAAATTCGCCACGAGATTCCAAATGCCCACGTATCAGTAACTTGACAAAGCCATGGCTGAACTCCTTGGGAGAGAAGCCGATGCGCTTGCACTCGGACTGCAACCACGAAACGTCGATGGTCTGATCCTGCTGATGATTGGTTTGCAGCACTGTTAAAATAGATTTTTCAACCGAATTAAGTTCATTGGATTTTATATCGTGATCCAGATTGTACATCTTATGCGAGGAATTTTCCTGTCTCATAGCTTTATCCTTTTGTTCCTGTAACTCTTGCTGAATACAAGCTCTAAGCTACCCTGATAAACAGAACCAATACACAGATAATGCCAACCGCCGCATAAAATATGCAATCATTGTGATATCAGTTGGTTACGCATAAAGGACACAGCAGAAGACCGCTGGTGGCGAACTGAGGCATGTATGGCGAGGGATTTGTTTCTTTACGCACGCTGGCGAAAGAATGGCGCAAAGGTCGATAGAAAGAGGCTTTGAAAGATATTGTAACAAAATTTTACGCTTTACAATCTAGACTACAAAGCGAGTATTGGTGGGGTTTTGCGGAAACATAAAGGTATTTTACAGGGGAAGAAGATGGGTTGAAAGAAGGGTGTCCGCCCTATGTGGGCGCAACTCAAGATCCTGGCGAACGACCCGCTCCAGCGATGCGTCCGGCATTGCACTACGGCAATCCACGCCGTCGATGGCGCCGGTCTTCAGCTTGCGGAAAAAACGGTAGCCGCCGAAGCAGATCGGCAATCAGGTCGTCCAGCAGTTCCGGAAAGCGGCGGTAGTTTGCGATGATTTCAGCACGCGCAACGCCGGGTAGCGAGCAGTAGCAGGCATCCCGGTTTTTCAGGACAGGGGTATGTAACTTCTAAATATATCTACTTTGCCGAGTAGGGATTGCTGGTTTCGTCGATGATCAATCCGGTGTCAGCACCACCCAACAGATGATCAGCATCCAGCGTCACCTGATCCATCACGGGACGGTGCTCCCGTGGTGAGTGGCTGATAAAATGCTGTAGCGATTGGTATTCGGAATTAACAACCACTTCTGTCTTCCGCTCAATGTTCTTGCGCACCGCTTGTGCAAGGCCGGTCAATAATTTCAGAACACCTGATCTCCTCGCGTGTATTTATAAACGAGAAACTTACAAGAACGTTTTGAATATCGGTTTGTTAGCAGTATTGATTGGTGTGTTTGATATATTTTCTGGCAGGTATGCGCAGATTTTGATAAGTCACCTGATAAACCATTTTTTGGAGTCAGGAGGATGTCATGCCACAGATGCTGCTGCCTATTTTCCCTGCCGGTGTAACCAAGATTAACGATAACCTTGCTTTCAAAAAAGAAGATGGTGTGGTGACCTATTTCACTTCGACCATGCCAGTGTTCCAACACTCTGAAACTGACATTGCCTCGTTCAAGATGATCGTAAGCCAGTTTTATGTATTGGGGATGGCTAAACAGTCTGAAATAGTATCGGCGTTCGGTTTAAACGCTCAATTATTAAAGCGTGCAGTAAAGCTATTCAAAGCGAAAGGCTCGCCGGGATTCTTTGAGCCCAAGAAGAACCGTGGTTCTGCTGTATTAACTGAATCAGTAGTAACTGGTATACAAGGCATGCTTGACCAGGGCAAGACTCCAAGCTCAATAGCTCAGCAGCTGGGTCAAAAGGCAGATACGATACGCAAGGCGATATTGTCCGGTCGTCTTCATCGTCCGCCAGCTTCCCCGAATCGGGGCAACAACCGGGAAGCGAGCTGTAAAAGTGAGCGGAGCGCAAGCGACAGTGATGGTGAAATGGGGTAGCTGCGACCAACGTCGTGGCGCGGATAGCCGCGAGCGTTGGTCTTGGTTCTGAAGACGGGGTACCCCCCGTATTTGCCCCTTCGCTTGATGTTGCTGGTGGCGGTGTGTTGCTGGCGTTGCCTGTTGGATTGCTACGTCATACCGACCGGCATTTTACCCTGCCACGCGGCTATTACAGTCTGTTCAGCATCTTTTTGCTTTTGGGATTTATGGCTCTGGCTCGGCTCAAGAGTATGGAAAAACTGCGCTATGAAGCACCCGGCGAATGGGGCAAGCTGCTAGGGTTGGATAGGGCGCCGGAAGTACGCACCCTGCGAGAAAAGGTGAAACATCTGGCAGAGCATGGCCAGCCGCTGCCCTGGAGCGCCGACCTCTGTAGAGAGTGGATGACCGAAGCACCGGAAGAGGCCCAGGTCTGTTACGTTGATGGTCATGTTCGTGTTTATCATGGTGAACAGACAAAATTGCCCAAGCACTTTGTCTCTCGTCAACGACTCTGTTTACGTGCGGCAGTTGAATACTGGGTCAACGCCATGGATGGTCAGCCGTTCTTCGTAGTGCATCAAGATGTTGATCCTGGATTGATCAAGGCGCTGGAGGCGGAAATTATCCCGCGACTGTCGCAAGACATTCCTGGACAACCCACCCCTGATGTTTTAGCTATAGACCGCTATCTGCACCGCTTTATCGTAGTGTTTGATCGGGAAGGGTACAGTCCCGATTTGATGGCTCGTTTGTGGCAGCAAAGAATTGCCGCGATGACATATCGGAAATGTCCCGGCGGCGAC
>JBAYZR010000093.1:0-10984 GCA_041672425.1 Pedobacter sp.
CAAGGTGTTTGAGAAGCATCTGGAAATGGCTGTTGAACGTAATGAACTACTCCTGATTCATACACCTCACCTGGAAGACAAGCTGAAAGGCACGAGGATTATTATGGATATGATCCTTTCCGAGCCTGGACTCGACCCTTCCCGTGTGCTTATCGATCATGCCGAGGAACATACCATCAAGGAAATAAAGGATAATGGTTTCTGGTTCGGTCTTACCCTCTATCCGAATTCCAAGGGGAGCCCTGAACGGGCTATTGACGCCGTTGAAATCTATGGTACTGATAGAATCTGCATCAACTCCTCTGCCGACTGGAGCGTAAGCGATCCTCTGTCGGTGCTGAAATGCGCCAACGAAATGCGGCGGCGAGGGCATCCGGAGGAGTCTATCAACAAGGTGTTTTACGACAATCCCAAAAAATTTCTCAGCCAATGTCCAAAATTCCAGGCCGTTTAATCACCTACTGCACCAACATCCATCCCGGCGAAACATGGGAAAAGACCTTTTCAGCACTGAAGATGTATATCCCAGTAGTCAAGGCAGCTGTTGCGCCCTGCCATTCTTTCCCCATCGGCCTGAGACTTTCCAACCGTGCGGCAACGGAGCTAACTGACGAAAAAAACAGGGCATTCACGGCATGGCTGAATGAGCAGGACTGTTTCATTCCCACCATCAACGGCTTTCCCTTCGGTTCATTCCACCAGGAACGTATCAAAGAGCAAGTTTACCTGCCGGATTGGCAGAGCCATGAACGGGCCGACTATACCATCCGCCTTGCCCGCCTTCTTGCGAGTTGGCTCCCTGAAGGGGTGACAGGTTCCATCTCCACCGTGCCGTTAGGTTTCAAGAGCATCAACGGTATCAATGACTTCCGGGTATTCCAAAGAGAGTTGGAGTCTGTGCTGTCACATCTCAAGAGGATATTCGATGAAACCGGCAAGACGATCATGCTCGCCCTTGAACCTGAGCCGGGTTGCCTCCTGGAAACGACTGAAGAGGTTTGCTGTTTTTTCGACTCGATCACTCTCCCTGCAAGACTTATGGAATATCTGGGCATCTGCTATGACTGTTGTCACCAGGCAGTGGAGTTCGAAGATCCGGCAAACTCCCTGAACCGTCTTGTCGCAACGGGTATTCCGATCGCAAAGGTTCAGGTTTCTTCCGCACTTCAGGTCAGCGGAACAGATTCTGCTCAGTTGATGGCTTTCAACGAGCCATGTTACCTCCATCAGGTTGTTGTGCGGCTTCAGGATGGCAAACTGCTCAGATACAAGGATCTGCCGGATGCGATCTCCTGCCATGAATCTGATCAGCGGGACGAATGGCGCTGTCACTTCCATCTGCCCATATTTCATTCATCTACAAGAAATATTGGTACGACCCAGGGATTTCTGACCGGTATTCTTCCGCTGATTCCGAAAAACGTGCTCTTGGAAGTCGAGACCTACACTTGGGACATCTTGCCTGCAGAGCTGCATTGCGGGAATGTGACCAACTCAATCATCAGGGAAATCCAATGGCTGAAGGAGCAGTTGCATGCATAGAACGGTTCTGCTTAACGTTGTTGGACTCACACGCTCGTTGCTTGGCACTCCGCTGACCCCGCATCTAAATACGCTTCTGACAGGCTGTGTGCCTGTCCGGTCCATACTCCCGGCAGTTACCTGTTCGGTGCAGTCAACCTACCTGACCGGAAAAATGCCTGCGGAGCATGGGATTGTCGGTAATGGCTGGTATTGCCGTGAATTGGGGGAGGTTCTTTTCTGGCGTCAGTCGAACCAACTGGTGCAGGGCGAGAAGATCTGGCATGAGGCGCGGCGCAGGAACCCTGAGTTTACCGTAGCCAACACCTTCTGGTGGTATGCCATGAACAGCGATGTCAACTGGGCTGTTACTCCCCGACCGCTATACTGCGCCGATGGAAGGAAACTCCCTGACTGTTACACCGTACCCCTGGAACTCCGCGACCACTTCAACCTGGAATTTGGACAGTTTCCCCTCTTCAAGTTCTGGGGTCCGGCAACCTCCATTGAGTCCAGCGAATGGATCGGCAAAGCGGCCATGGCCATTGAGGAAGTAAATCAACCGACGCTCCAACTGGTCTACCTCCCGCACCTGGATTACTGCCTGCAGAAGGTAGGTCCCAAAGGGGATATCAGCAAGGATCTGCAGGAGATCGATTCTCTCTGCGGAAGACTCATGGGCTTCTTCCGAAACAAGGGGCGCCGGGTGGTGGTACTGTCCGAGTATGGAATCACCCAGGTCTCCCGGCCCATCCATCCGAACCGTCTGCTAAGGGGGGCGGGATTCCTCTCACTGAAGGTAGATCTCGGGAAAGAATATCTCGATCTCTACACCAGCCGGGCCTTTGCCGTTGCCGACCACCAGACGGCTCATGTCTACATTCGTGACCGCCGGGATATACCTGCTGTGAGAGATCTTTTTTCTCGGATCACAGGCATTGAACAGGTTCTGGGGCCGGAAGGAAAACGAGAGTCCGGGTTGGATCATGAGAGGGCAGGAGAAATTGTACTGGTTTCAGCTGCGGACAGTTGGTTCACCTATTACTGGTGGGAAGATGATTCAAAGGCCCCTGATTACGCCCGGACAGTCAATATCCACGCCAAACCGGGATATGATCCCTGCGAATTGTTTCTTGACCCCGCAATTGCCTTCCCTAAAGCAAAGATAGGTTGGACATTGGCAAAAAAGATTCTAGGGTTCCGTTATCTGATGGATCTGATCCCTCTTGATGCGGCACTTGTAAAAGGCTCCCACGGTCGAATCAATGACGATCCCGAAGAAGGGCCTCTCTTTATGACCAGTGAACCACGCTTTATCAACTCCGGCGCCATCATGGCCACCGATGTTTATGCTCTGCTGCTTGACCATATATTCAGGGAATAACTGTGGGAATTGGAAAGACCATCAAGAATTATCTTGAACTCTGTAGAATCACTAACCTACCGAGTATCTGGACCAACGTCCTCTGCGCTGCTATCCTGGCAACCGGGCAGTATTCCTGGGAAGGGTATCTGATTCCGGCACTGGCTCTCTCATGCTATTACCTCGCAGGCATGTGTCTGAATGATCTCTGCGACGCGGCATACGATGGTATCCATCGCCCCTCCCGTCCCATACCTTCGGGCAGAGTATCACTGCGCGGCGCCTGGATACTGATAATCTTGCTTTTCGCTACCGGTACTTTAGCGCTTCTGGGAACTTCCTTCAGGCAGGGGTTGTTTGCCGCATTGCTGCTCATAACAATAATCGTTTGGTATGACCTTTACCACAAGCAGAATCCATTCAGCGTCCTGCTAATGGCATCCTGTCGCTTTCTCGTCTTTGCGGTTACATCTCTGGCATTGACTGGCAAGATGGCTACAGCGGTAATTGTCGCAGGAGGGATTCAGTTTGCATATGTTGTTTGCTTGAGCATTGTTGCCCGCTACGAGAACAGCAGGCAAGCGCCTTTTCCAATTCCGGTCATTCCTCTGATGCTGGCCGGGATTCCCCTGCTGGATGGCATAATACTGACGGTTTTCGTACACCCCTCATGGATTTTAGCGGGTATAGGCGGGGCAATGCTTATGTTTGCGGGGCAAAAATACTTCAGGGGGGATTGAACGAGATTCCCCTTTGCATTTTAAAATGGGGTGATGTATAAAACGCATTTGCATTTCAATTACTCATGGAGATTCCATGGTTCAGGCATTAGGCCATACAACAATCAATTTTGTACGCGAACTGGGAAGACTGGGGTGGTTTTTGGCCTACTCCTTCTATATGACCGTCCGTCGTCCCTGCAGCCTATTGTACATCCTCAAACAGATCAAGTTCATCGGCGCCAAATCACTGTTCGTCATCTTCCTGACCGCAGCCTTTACCGGGATGGTACTCGGTTTGCAGGGATACTACACCCTGACCAAGTTCGGCTCGGAGGGGATGCTGGGCACGGCCGTGGCTTTATCGCTGATCCGCGAACTGGGACCGGTTCTCACTGCCCTGATGGTTACCGGCAGGGCCGGCAGCGCAATCACGGCTGAGATAGGTATCATGCGCATCAGCGAACAGATCGATGCGCTGGAAACCATGGCGTTGGATCCCTTCAAATACCTGATCACCCCCAAACTCATTGCCGCCATGATCGCCCTGCCGCTGTTATGCGCTATTTTCGACGTGGTTGGCATTTACGGTGGCTGGCTGGTTGGGGTCAAGCTGTTGGGCGTCAATCCCGGGGCCTATTTCTACGAAATGGAAAAAGCAGTGGTCTGGCGGGATGTCTCCTCAGGCATTGCCAAGTCCTTCTCATTCGGGATAATCATCGCCTGGATCGGCTGTTACAAAGGGTATTTTGCCGGTCATGGCGCCGAAGGAGTTTCGCGGGCCACGACCGAATCCGTTGTATTGACATCCGTGCTGGTTTTGGTGTGGGATTATTTCCTGACCTCGGTGTTGCTGTAGATGATCCGCCTGATCGACGTGCATAAGTCTTTTGGCGCCCAAACGGTACTCAACGGACTGAACCTGATGATCCCTGCCGGTCAGATCACCGCCATCATCGGGCCCAGCGGCGAAGGCAAGAGCGTCCTGATCAAACACATGATAGGTCTGATGCAGCCCGACAGCGGTCGGATTGAGGTGGATGGCGAAAGTATCGTGGGTATCCGGCGCTCAAAACTGAATCAGATTCGTGAAAAATTCGGCATGCTTTTTCAGAATGCGGCTTTGTTCGACTCCATGAACGTCTTTGAAAATGTTGCCTTCCCACTCCAGGAAAAAACGAAACTCTCCAGGGACGAAATCCGCACACGGGTGCTTTCGGCACTGGAGGACGTGGGGCTGAAAAATGCCGGGCATAAGTTTACCGACGAGTTGTCAGGTGGTATGAAAAAACGGGTTGGCCTGGCCCGGGCAGTTCTGCTCAACCCGAAAATTATCCTGTTCGACGAGCCGACCACGGGACTGGATCCGATCATCAAGCGGGCCATCCATCAACTGATCAAGGAGACACACGAGAAATTCGGCTTTACCGCAGTGATTGTCTCCCACGAGATCCCTGATATCTTCGACATTGCCCAGAACGTTGCCATGCTTTACCAAGGTAAGATCCTCCAGTTCGCAAGCGCTGATGAGGTCATAAACTCCGCCCATCCGGTGGTAAAGCAGTTTATAAGCGGCAGCCTGGACGGGCCGATTCAGATGGTTTAGTAAGTTAGAAATAATTACCCATAACAAGGTGTGCATATGAACATGGCAAAGTTGGAAATGGTAGTCGGCTCATTCATGATTATCGGGATTCTGTGTCTGGGGTATATATCGATCAAACTTGGCAAGATGGAGCTGATCGGGGGAGATTTCTATTCCATATCAGCAGGATTCAACTCGGTATCGGGCCTGAAGCCTGGTGCACGGATTGAGGTGGCCGGCGTTGAAGTAGGCAAGGTTGAGCGTATCACACTGGATCCCAAAAGTGGCGACCGGGCACTGGTTTCCATGAAGATCAAAAGTGGCGTCAAGATTACTGATGATGTAATTGCCGCAGTACGCACCAGCGGCATCATCGGTGATAAATTCATCCTGCTGAAACCAGGCGGCTCAGACCGTTTTCTGAAAAACAGTGACAAAATCCGCGAAACCGAGTCAGCCATTGATATCGAGGAATTAGTCAGCAAATTCATCCACGGCAAGGTGGAATAGCAGGAACTGGCAATGAAAAAACTTTTTATAAGCATTCTATTCACCGGGGCGCTGTTCGTCCTTCCCTCTGTCAACCATGCCTCGGATGATACGTCAACAAGCGTGTTGACCTTGAGCCTGGATGACTGCATCCGCCTCGCACTAAAGTCCGCCCCTGAACTGGGAGAATCCCAGGCTGACATTGACCTGACCGCCAGCAAGCTGGATGAAGCCAAGTCCTACCGCTACCCGCAGATTGAGGTAAAAACCATGATCGGGCCGGCTCCCGGCGCGCACAGAAACGATTTGTTCGCCACAGATAAAACCTTCCGGCTCAATGAACTTACCTGGTTTGCCAGCACAGACGCCACCCTCATCCAGCCACTCTGGACATTCGGTAAGATATCAGAAAACATGAAGGCCGCCACACACGGCATTGAGGTGGACCGTTCCCGTAAGGTGCAGCGTGCCAATGAAATTGCCCTCAAGGTTAAGGAGTATTATTTTGGGTTGATGCTGGCACGGGAGATGAAAGAACTTGTTCTGGAGGTTCTTGAAAGCCTGGACAAGGCGAGAATCACCGCCAAAAAACTTCTGGAACAGGGATCCGAAACTATTGATGAGATTGATATTTACAAACTGGATGCCTTTACGGGCGAAGCAAACAAATATCTCGAAGAGGCTAAAAAAGGTGAAGGCCTGGCCCTGGCTGCACTGAAAACACGCCTCGGAATGCCTGACGCCGCTCCGCTGGAAATCAGTAGCGAACGTCTGACCATGGACGAGGAGTTGACCCCGGAATACGAAACCTTTGTGGAAAAGGCCCGCATCCAACGACCTGAATTCAAGCAGATCACAGAGGGGCTAAAGGCCCGTTCCGCCTTGGTAGAGGCAGCCAAAGCCAACTATTACCCGGATATCTTCCTGGGCGGACTTGTATCCTGGTCATATGCTGACGGGCGTGACCGCATCAACAATCCCTATATTACCGACCAGTTCAATCATATCTATGGAGGGGTTGCCCTTGGTGCTCGCTGGAAACTCGACTTCGGTATAACTGGCGCCAAGGTAGCCAATGAACGTTCCCAATACAACCGCCTGCTCAGCACCAAAGAGTTCGCCGACGCCAATATCCCACTGCAAATACACAAGTTTTATCTGGAGCTGGAAGAGGCCAAGAACAGCATTAAAGCAACTAAATCAGCTTATTCCAATGCAAAAAAATGGGCGGTTACCGCCTTGGCCAACTTCGACTTCGGCGTTGGTCCAGCCAAGGAAATATTCGAGGCGCTTCAGGCCTATTCCCGTATGCGCGCCGAATATTTTCAATCCATCTACAATCACCGTATTGCCAAGGCAAACCTGGATTTCGCAACGGGTGAAACAGCTGCTGTTGCCGGAAAATAGGCTGTAATCGCTCACATGGAGGAAACATGCTGAAACATATTGCTCTTATGGTTCTGGCAGGAATGTTCCTGACAGCCCACGCCTTTGCTACCCCTATCGAAGACGTAAAAAAGACCGTGGACGAGGTTGTCCACATCATCTCCGACAAGGAGATGAAAAAGAACAATCCGAAGCGCCGACTGGCGCTCAAAAAAACTATAAGCGCCATCTTTGACTATGGTGAGATGGCAAAACGTTCTCTGGGCAAACATTGGAACACGCGTACCCCAGCCGAAAAGAAACAGTTCACCGAGCTGTTCGCCACCCTGCTGGAGAACTCTTACGCCGACAAGATCGAATCCTATAACAACGAGAAAATCGTATATATCAAAGATTCACTGGATGGCGATTATTCCGAGGTCAAATCAAAGGTCGTTACTGCCAGACGCGACGAATTCACCCTGGACTACCGACTGATAAATGAAAACGGCAAATGGATGGTCTATGATGTGGTCATAGAGGGTGTCAGTCTGGTTTCCAATTACCGAAGCCAGTTCAACAGAATTATTACCGCCAATGGTTATCCTCAACTCGTTAAAAATCTGCAAAACAAGAGTAACGAACTTAAGGCGCCATAACGCATTAAATTGCTTGACACCTGTTTTCTCCCTATGATAAACGACTTTGGCAGCAAGTTTCGGAAGTTCCTGCAGATCGTAGAAGAACCATGTTTGACTCGGCTTTGCGGTTTTCCTGCATTAGACTCCGGAAACTTAAGCGGTATCCCACTTGTTCCGGCGTAACACCGGAGAAAAAAAGGAGGCAGGAAAATGGCAAAAGGCAAGGTTAAATGGTTCAACGACACAAAGGGTTTCGGCTTTATTGAACAGGAAGGTGGCGAGGATGTTTTCGTTCACTTTTCGGCTATCCAGGGTGACGGATTCAAGTCACTTGCCGAAGGCGACGAGGTTACATTTGATATCACCCAGGGACCAAAAGGACTTCAGTCTGCAAATGTTGTAAAAATAAAGTAGTGATGTAATCCTGTCCATATCAATGCAAAACCCCGCTGAGCTACTCAGCGGGGTTTTTTTTCTTCGGATTTGATAGCGACCGTGGTTTATAGCCGGGCAAGGCAGGTCTTTCAGCACTCCCGCCACCGCACTTTGCCAGCAGCGTAGCAATCACATCCTCCCTGCCCAACACCTTGAGCGCCTCCAGCGCCTTGCGCCGCTCGTCCGGCAGATGCCACAACAACAATGCCTTCTGTAGTCCTTTTTCACGGTCGCTTCGCGCTACATACACCGTCTTACCACTCTCGGGATCGATCCCTGTGTAGAACATACAGGTGGAAAGCGTCCCTGGTGTAGGAGTAAAGTCCTGCGCCTGCTCCACATTCAGCCCAAGCTTCTTGAGCGCCAACGCCAAATCCAACATGTCTGCCAGGGTGCATCCGGGATGCCCGGAGATCAGATACGGCACAACATGCTGTTGTTTGCCGAGACGGATGTTCTCCTCGCGGAAGCGCCTCAAAAAACCTTCGAAGTACTTCCTGCCTGGCTTGCGCATAAGCGATGTGACATGCTCGGCAAGATGTTCTGGCGCAATCTTGAGCAGACCACCGACGTGATGCCCGATCAGTTGCCTGAAATAATCCGGTTGACGTTCCATCAGATCATAACGCACCCCGGACGAAACCGCCACATGCTTGACACCATTCATGGCAAGAGCCCGACGCAACAGGCTCACCGCACGCCTGTCGCTGGTTAAAAGGTTTTTACAGACATGCGGAAATAAACAACTACCCCGACGACATGTTCGCATGGCATCGCTATTGCCGCAGGCTAATCCATACATGTTGGCTGTAGGACCGCCGATATCACTGATACTCCCCTTGAACCATGGTTTGCGACTCAGAAGATCGATCTCATTCAGGACAGAGAGTTCGCTACGGGACTGGATCGTCTTGCCCTGGTGCATGGCAATGGCACAAAAGGCACAACCGCCGAAGCAGCCGCGATGACTGGTGATGGAGTTCTTGATCTGTTCCCAGGCTGGAATCGGCTCGCTGTAGGACGGGTGCGGCGCCTTCTCGAACGGCAGCGAGTAGACGGCATCCAGCTCTGCCTCGGAAAGCGGCAATGCAGGCGGGGTACAAACCAGAAAACGATCACCATGGCGCTGAACTATTGTCCGACCGCAGTATGGGTTCTGTTCAAGGTCGGCCAGACGGAAGGCCTCGGCAAAAGTCCGTTTGTCTGCAACAGACTCTTCAAAGGAAGGAATAATCAACTGCTTGTCCTCCCCGGCTTCGAGGGGATGTCCATGATCTGGATCAAGTTCCCCCTTGCCCGCAACCCTGCACGTTCCCCGTACATCCCGGATTTCAGCAAGGGTCTGCCCCGTGCGCATCCGCTCCGCGACCTCCAGAAGCGGGCGTTCTCCCATACCGTAGATCAGCAGGTCTGCCTTGGAGTCCAATAGCACCGAGCGACGCACCTTATCTTCCCAAAAGTCATAATGGGCAAAGCGGCGCAACGAGGCCTCTATGCCGCCGATAACAACCGGCGTATCCCGATAGGCCTCTTTCAGACGGGAGGTATAGATAATAGTGGCGCGGTTGGGGCGGGCGCCGTGACGATTGCCGGGTGTGTAGGCATCGTTCCGACGCAACTTGCGGGCAGGAGTGTAGTGTGCCACCATGGAGTCCATTGCCCCGGCCGAGACCGCGAAAAACAACTTTGGCGCTCCCAGAACCATGAAAGACTCCTTGCAACGCCAATCCGGCTGGGCAATGATACCGACCCGGAAACCATGTTTCTCCAGCCAGTGAGCAAGGAGCGGCACGCCGAAGGCGGGGTGATCGATGTAGGCGTCACCGGAAACAAAGATAACATCCAGTTCTGCCCAGCAGCGCTGGTGGACTTCTTCTTTTGTCGTGGGGATGAATGGCATGCGTCCTGACGGTTCGCTCATGCTTCCATAGTCCAATTCCCTTGACAAAAGGCCGCTGACATAACGTCTGCGGCCCTTTGTTTTCCAATCGTTTTATCCAACATGGATTTATTTTCCAGTGGCTACCGTGGAACCGACCGGTTCCACACCATAATCCTTGGCCTCTGCCGGGAGCTTGGAGATGACTATCACAAAGGGGATAGCCTTACCAACAGCCACCTCCATGTTGGCCAACGAATCACCGAACTGGTTAGCCATGGCTGCCTCTATCTTGTCGGCCGGCAGGGTTGCCAGCTGCTCTTTTGACAACGGATTGCCGCAGTAGGCATTCTTGGTAAACAGCACTTGACCGTCGGCGCCATAAACCATCCCTTTGATCTGAATGGCAGCCCGTGGTTTCGCATACTCGTTAACCGCCTCGCCGGTAATAACCAACAGATCGCCGATCACCGGGTTTTTTACAAAGGAGGCGTCAACTGAACGTACCGTGATCCTGCCGTTCTCCGCAACACCTTTCCCCTTGTCATCCGTGAACATGGAGTATCCAAGGAAACCAAGCACCGCCACCACAATGAGCAAGACAACAGTGATCAATACGCTGAAAATCGGGTTCTGCTTACGGCGTGAACCGATGGAAAGCGGCGGTAATTCCTCCTGATCCGCCTGTGGCGAATCCGTCACAGGCCCTGTCTTGAGGGTATCCTCCTCGCTATGAACCGGTTTTGTCTGAACCTCGGCCAGTGGCGCAAAGAGCAGTTCCTGAGATGGCTGAAGCTCGTCGGGATGCACCTGCTGAACGGCGACCGATGTCAGTTCGTCTCCAAAATCGATCTCTCCGAGACTGAATGGCTCATCAGCTCTGCCCTCTTCCCGGCCTGCTTTATTTACATCTCCATTAGCGTTGTCAACCCCCATGGAATCAGCGAATTCATCCATCTGAAAATCGAAGGTAATCGACTCGGCAGG
>JBAYZR010000094.1:0-10912 GCA_041672425.1 Pedobacter sp.
ACTACTAGCATGACATTGACAAACGGCAGTGTCATGACACACGCCGCGACAACGATGACTTCGGTCCCGCAACTGAATCTCACGGTGACCGGCGTACTTACTGTCGATGCCACATCTAAGATCGACGTCACCGGCAAGGGCTTCCTCGGTGGTTACCGATCAGGCAATGCTACTGCCACCGGTGTCACTACCGGCAATACCACTGCCGACGGGAGCACAACTGGCGGCGATGCCGGAGGCAGCCACGGTGGCCGAGGTGGAATGAGCAGCGCTACCAGCGCGGCAGTCTACGACAGCCTGACAAACCCGACGGAGCCTGGTGGCGGTGGTTCTGCGCACAACAACCGGACGGATGTCCCCGGCGGTAATGGCGGCGGCCTCATCCGAATTACCGCAGGCACGATCCAGCTTGATGGCGGCATTGTCGCGGATGGTGGCATCGGCTTCAATAGCTCTGCGTCTGGTGGCGCAGGTGGCGGCATCCGTATTGACGCGATCACTATATCCGGCGGTGCGACCGGCTACATCGCAGCTCGTGGAGGCAGTTCGACCAACGGCGCAGCAGGTGGCGGCGGTGGCCGCATCGCCATCTACTACGGCAGCATGCCATTCAACCCAGCGCAGGTCGTAGTGACCGGCGGAAGTTCCAATTATTCTAGTATGCCGCAATATTATCCGAATATTGTTGGTTCGGCCGGCACGGTGTATTTATCGCCACGTTCACAAACTCTAACCATAACTAAAGTCAGCACCGGTACCGGCACAATTACCAGCACTCCCACCGGCATCTCCTGCGGAGCAACCTGTACCTCTCAGTTCACAACATTAAGCACAGTAACCCTCACCGCAACCCCAGCCCCAGGCTCCACCTTTACCGGCTGGTCAGGCGCCTGCACCGGCATGGGTACTTGTACTGTAACAATGGATGCCGCCAAGAATGTAACGGCAACCTTTGCCCAGATCCCCCCACCAACGGTCACTATCACCTCACCATCCGGCTACACCAAAAACAACAAGCCGCTATTGCAATACACCGTCAGCAGTGGAACTGCCGTGGTAAAGGTCGATGGTGTTGCACTGTCCAAGGTGTCGGGCAACTATCTGGATACGCTTCTTGATGGTTCGCATACAGTGCATATCGAAGCATCCAATGCAGTAGGCACAGGTTTTGCCGACAGCACTTTTGTCGTTGATACCGTGGCGCCGGTGCTCACGGTCAATCCGGTCACAACTCCTTCACTAACGGCCAGCTTAACCCTGACTGGAACCACAGAAGCAGGGGCAAACCTCAATATATCGGCAAACACAGCGGCAACAGTCGGGCCAATCAGTTTTGCCGCCGGTACCTGGTCCTGCACGGTCTCCAATCTGACCATTGGTTCCAACACCTTTATTATTAAAGCCTTAGACCAGGCCACCAACAGCAGGGCAGTCAGCGTCACAGTCACATATCAGCCCACCGTGGCCTTGGCACTGTCGACTACATCCATAGCCGCTGAGTACCAGGGTACCGTGGGAATTACCATCAGCAACATCAACCCTGCGGCTAGTGAACTCCTCATCGAACAACTGGTGGATGTCAACCAAAATGATGTAGACGATGCAGGAGACTATGTCATCCGATCCTTCAAGGTGACCGACGGCATTGCTTCAACAAACCCCAATGTTCAGGGAGACGAGGACGGGGTTGCCAACAGCGCCATTACCACCGCACTCAACTATTTCCTGACCAGCGATCTGTATCACACGCCAGGGCATTACCTCTTCAGGGCAACCAAGGGAACACAAAACTCCGTCGTGCCATTCACGGTTTCCCAGGTCAGTCAATCCCAAACAGTCGCCGGCATGGTAACTGACGGTACCAATCCCATAGCAGGCGCCATGGTGCAACTGACGGACAAATGGCAAAGGCACGTGGCCTATGCCGTTGCCAATGCATCCGGCAGTTACGTGTTGAATATCAAACAACCGGGCATTTACAACCTGCTCCCGGTTGCATATGGCTATGTGGCAACCACAATACCGGTTACCCTGGCCGCAAGCCAGAACATCGAGAACCTTAACCTGAGCCTCACAACCGGAACCTACCACGTTACCGGAAACGTCAAGGATGCCACATCCGGTACCGGTATTGCTGGTATCTGGATCCAGGCAAGCGATGGAAACAACAGCGGCATTGCTTTAACCAACAGTAGCGGAACCTACGATCTGTTGCTGCCTTCCGGTCAATATTCCGTGAACACATTTACCGGGGCATTTGGACCAAGCTCTTTTGCCAAGGGATATGCTGAATATAACAAACAGCCGCTGACCATTACGGTTAACGGCAATATGGCGGCAACCGATATCAGACTGCCTGTTGGCAACATAACGGCAACCGGGCGGGTACTCGATATAACCGGCAATCCTTTGCCGGGAATTCCGGTGATGGGCAAGATCAAAGGGGCATTAGACAACCGTGAGCCGGTGAGCTTCGGCATCAGTGATGCCAGCGGCTATTATTCCATCGGCCTGTTTGTCGGCACGAACTGGGACATTTACCTTTACAACACACTCGATTACCTGGGTACCGTACATCGCGATCTGTCCACAACAGTTGGTCCGCTAAGTGGTAACGACCTGACAGTTCATCCGGTAACAGCCTGGGTGCAGGGAGTCGTCAAGGACTCCACCAACAAACTCCTGTCCGGGGTGGAGGTCAAACTTCGCAACATGGATTCGTCCATAATTGCCAGTGTTGTTTCTGCAAGAGATGGCAGCTATCGTCTGGGCGCCTTTGCCGGAAACTGGTTCATTGATGCCCTTACCGAAAACAAGGGCACACATCCCGTGACAGAACAAACTTTCACCCTTGTAGATGGACAGACTGGCTTGATTGGCTTTGTTGTCGATGTCACCCCACCGTCATTGATTATCGATACGGTGACCACTCCAACAAGGATAAGTTCACAAACCGTTACCGGCTCCATGGAAATTGGATCAACAATTAGATTAAATGTCAATACCACCGCATCCGTCAGTCTGGTAAGCTACCCCACTAAAACAACGTGGCGTTGTGATATTACCGGCCTCGCAAAAGGAGCAAACACAATTACGGTAACTGCTACGGACGCTGCGGAGAATACCACCGTTGCTACGTCAACGATCACAATTGACACGATTCCTCCGACAATTGTTATCTCCTCGCCCTTGTCAGGCATAACAAACAACCAGACGCCTGTACTGACATTCACTGCCAGTGATGGCACTATTGTTGTCAAGGTTGATAATGCGCCAGTCAACAAAAAATCTGGCAATACCCTTGATACCTTGTCTTACGGTACCCACACCGTTCGTGTCGAGGCGACTGATGCAGCGGGTAATCCGGGTTTTAATTCGGTAACCTTCACTGTCAATCGGCCACCTGTTTTCAATCCGACAACCTTCAACAAAGCAAATGCGACAGTTGGCATTGCCTACAGCGGTCAAAGCATTGCAGGCGCTGCTGCTGACCCAGACGGAGATGCGATCAGCTATTCCAAGATCAGTGGGCCAGTCTGGCTTACTGTTGCTGCAAACGGCGCACTGGGCGGAACCCCTGTAACGGCAGCCAACAACAGCTTTGTCGTACGAGCTACTTCAACTGGCGGAACTGCCGATGCCACCTTGAACATAAAAGTAGCAGCCGTTCCGGCGGCAGTTGCACAACTGAATACCTGGGCTAACCTCTACTCATCAGCACCAAACAAGACCAGTGCCAGCAACCTGGCTGTTGGCAGCTTTACTGTCGGCAGCGGATCAAATCGCCTGCTGCTGGTTGCGGTGGTAATGGAAATCGGAACTGCCGCAAACCCGATCATCAGCGCCAGCTATGGCGGGGTAGCTCTGACCCGGATCAAAATCACTGCAAACACTCAGCGGGAAATAGTCTGGATGGGGTATCTCAAGGAATCGCAGATTGGCAGCGGCGCAAAGGCTCTGACTGTTACCTACAGCGGAGCGACAGGGAACGCAAGTGCTTTGCATGTCAAATGGGCAGCGTTCACCGGAGTAAACCAGACAACGCCGATTGCCGGTTCAGGTGGTGTAAACACCGCAACAACCTCAGCCACCTTCGGCAGCTCGGTCAAGTATGTAACGAACGGTATGACCACAGTGGTAGCAGGTAACGGCGGCACTCCTGCCACCGGTACGCTCAGCGCCACCCCGGCGTTTATTGCGGGGACTGCTACAACAACCAACGCGCAAACAAGCAGAACCTTCATAACCGCCAGGCACACCGCAGCCGGAAGCTATGCAAGCGCCACCCCGATGACCTGGACCGGAACGGCCAGTAAATGGTCCGGGCTGGCTGTTGTTTCGTTGCAACCGTAATAATAAAAAATGGCGACGGAGATACTGTTTCAAGATGTTGGGGGGAGAGGATAAACAGTTTTATAACGTGGATATTTGAATTTTATTTTAAAACAGAGTAGCTATTTTTTATTGTACAAGGTATCCGTTTTTTTATAGCTGTCAACTCCCTCCGTAAATTTATTATCCGTACTCGTGATTTTGAAGGAAAATTAGTTCTACTTTGCCACATTATAAATCAACACGTTATCCATGGTGGCGCTTGACCACTTTGCAGATTTTTCTATTAGCCCTACAATATCCAACACCAAGATAGCAAGCAGCCACACTCTAGGGTGTTCCAAAGGAGAATCAAGATGGAAACAAACCCTGTTATCGAGAAGATTAGAAAGCTGTTGGCACTTGCCAATTCAACCAATGAGCATGAAGCCGCTTTAGCTGCTTCCCATGCCCAGCGACTCTTGTCAGAACATAACCTGGCAATGGCCGACATCGAACCGGATAACAAACCGGATTCGGCAGATAGACTGGAAACTACTGTTAGTAAAACCCTGCCTAAATGGATACGTCACCTGTCAGCCGGTATATGTACCGCATTTGATTGTCAGGCTATTCATAATCCAGCTATCGGCAAACTAACCTTTATCGGCGTCGGTGCTGATGTGCAGGTCGCCGTCTATACCTTTGCCTTCCTGGACAGGACCATCAGAAGATTATGCTCAAACTATATACGACATCATATATCTGATCGACTGGCCAACCGCCAGCGCGAACTGATGCGTCAGTCCTACTATCTGGGAGCAGTATCAACTATTACTGACAAACTAAGGATTCAAAAACAGCAGACTCCTGTTACCCCCGGCGCTCTGGTACCGATCAAAGATGCTCTGATCAAGAAGACGATGAGTGAGATGGGACCGACCAGAACTGTTCGGAGCCGTAAGAGCTACATCAACGCCAGTGCATATACCCAAGGTCAGCAGGACGGCAAACAGGTAGGAGTTCACCACGGTATCGGCGGCAGCAAGTCTGCAACACAATTGACGGACTAAGGGAGTCAGAACAAAATAAATAAACCCATACCAGCAGATCTCCCCCTGGACGTCCCCGATACAGCTTTTACCATCGCCTGATACACTTCTATATTCCCGCTTCTATATTCCGGTCTTTGTGCATAAAGTCAAGCGGTTGACTTTATCTGAAGCGTCCTTTTTGTTGAATTCCATATCCAGATATAGCCGTTGTGCCGTGCTGTAACCGAATAATATCCTTTCAGCGCTGGCCGCGAGAATTTGCAGCGATGGTTGATTGACACGCAATGTTCCGATGTTAGTATTAATTTGTTCTATAAAAATGTGCGTAACCAGGTGAATTTAAATTACCAATAGTCTGAAGACACAAGGAGGTACTGGATAATGGAACGAATAAGCGACATTGATTTCGCAACTCTGTTTGCTGGAAAGAGGTTTCAGCCCTCACCGCTTGCCTGGGAAGACCAGGTGCTTTACTTCCTGCTTCTCGACCGTTTTTCCGATGACAAGGAAGATGGGTACAAGGGAAATGATGGGGAGTTGGTTTCAGGCGGTCATACTCCACCATACAACCAGGCAATCGATAATGGAAACGCCGTGGCTGCCTCGTCCGACGCTGCTGCCTGGCGAGAGGCAGGGGGCAAGTGGTGTGGCGGCAATCTACAGGGCCTGACCAGCAAGATCGGCTACCTGAAACGGATGGGGGTGACTGCCCTCTGGCTCAGCCCGATCTTTAAGCAGGTTTCCTTTCAGCCGACCTATCACGGCTACGGTATACAGGATTTTCTCTCCGTGGATCCGCATTTCGGAACCATGGCAGACCTCCGGGAGATGGTACAGACCGCCCACGACAACGGTATCTACGTCATTCTTGACATTATCCTCAATCATAGCGGCAATGTTTTTTCCTACGCCGTGGAGAACGGTGAGCCACCATGGCGTGGGGGTACCTATCCGGTCGCAGGGTTTAACGACATGCATGGTGCGCCAAGTCTCCCGTTCCAGAATTATTTGCAGAATCCGTTGCCCGTGGGTAGGGATGACGCGATCTGGCCCGAGGAGTTCCAGAATCCTGCCTGCTTTACACAAAAGGGGCGGATCAGAAGCTGGGACTACGATCCGGAGTTTCGGGAAGGGGATTTCTTTGATCTGAAGGACGTCAATCACGGCTACGGAAACGCCGATAATTACTCTCCCTCCCAGGCTCTGATAAACCTCTGCGAGGTGTACAAGTTCTGGATCGCCAATACCGACATTGATGGCTATCGCATCGACACGGTAAAACATATGGACATCGGGGCAACGCGCTTCTTTGTTTCGGCCATCAAGGAATTTGCCCAGACCATCGGCAAGGAGAACTTCTTCCTGGTGGGAGAGATCACCGGCGGCAGGGAGCGGGCCTTCAAAACCATGGATGCGACCGGTCTGGACGCGGCCCTCGGTATCGACGACGTGCAACTTAAACTGGAAGGCCTGATAAAGGGCGAGACCAACCCCGAAGAATACTTCAACCTTTTCCGTAACTCGCTGCTGGTGCGGAAAGAGTCCCACGTCTGGTTCAAGAACAAGGTAGTGACCATGCTCAACGACCACGATCAGGTCTGCAAGGGAGAGAACAAGGCACGTTTCTGCGCAACGGGTGACGGCGACAAACTGGCCCTCTGCGCATTGGCTCTCAACGCCATGACCCTCGGCATACCCTGCATCTACTACGGCACCGAGCAGCGCTTCGATGGCCAAGGTAACGGCAACGGAGCGGATCGTTACATTCGAGAGAGCATGTTCGGCGGCTCTTTTGGCGCCTTTCGTTCCAAAGACCGCCATTTCTTCAACGAGAACGGCGAGCTCTTCCGTGAGCTGGCCGAAATCCTGAGGCTCAGGGATAAAAAGATCGTGTTGCGCCGGGGGCGCCAGTATCTGCGGGAGATCTCCGGAGACGGTGTCAATTTCGGCCTGCCAAGAACCATGGGGGGACGCATGCTGTCGCTAGTGGCCTGGTCACGGATTCTCGATAAATCGGAGATGCTGCTTGCCATCAACACCGGTCCGGACAATGCGCGCAAGGCCTGGGTTCTGGTGGATGCCGGGCTTCATCCGGCTGGGAGCAGGTTTAAATGTGTCTATTCGACGAATCACGCGGATGAGGGTGCGCTGGTGCTGTCTGTTCAACGCAAAGGGGCTGTTGGTGATATTGCAGCAATTGAATTGGAGGTGCCCGCAGCGGGGTTTGTGGTGTTGGAGTAGGGTGCAACAACAATATCCTGAATAGGGAAAGGGGGGATAATAACGTCGGCAGAGTTCTCAGGGATTCATTCATGTATTCTAAACAACAAATCAAGGAGGTTAATCAATGTTTCGTATCGTTAAAATTATCTGCACGTTGTGCATACTATTGACAGCAGTTGCTGCAACGGCGGCAACAACCAAATTGTCCAAAAAAGAGTTGTTGGGCAAGAAGATCTACGAAGACAAGAATCTGTCATACAACAGTAACCAGGCCTGTAGCTCCTGCCATACCAACAGCGTTGGTTGGACTGGGCCGGACGCATTGATAAATGCCCACGGCTCTGTTTATGAAGGATCGATATCAGGCAGTTTTGGTGATCGCAAGCCGCCAAGCGCAGCCTATGCAACCCAGAGCCCACTTTTCAGCATGCAGATGCAGGCCGGAGTGCCGTTGTTCGTTGGCGGTAATTTCTGGGATGGCCGCGCAACAGGATGGAGACTGGGCAATCCCTCTGCTGAACAAGCTCTGGGCCCATTCCTTAATCCCAAGGAACAGGCGCTGCCGAATGCCGCCGCTGTCGTGTCCAGGGTCTGTAGTTCCGCGTATTCGGATCTTTTTAAAACCGTCTGGGGCAACACGGTCTGCGATGCAGCCAACATCGATAAGGCATACGATCTGATCGGCCTGTCTGTTGCCGCTTATGAAGCTTCCCAGGAGGTGAACCGATTCAGTTCAAAGTTTGATGCACATATAAAAGGACGGGCGCAGATGACCCGCCAGGAAAGAATGGGCAAAGATCTTTTCATGGGCAAGGGCAAGTGCAACCTCTGCCATGTTGCCAGCGGCAGAATGCCGCTGTTTACCGATTATACATTTGACAACCTGGGGATTCCAAAAAACCCGGAAAACCCTGCCACCATAGCGGATCCGACTTTTGTTGATCCCGGCTTGGGCGGCTTTCTGCGAAATCTGGCCAATAGCAGCGATTGGCGTGCACTTCCTTATGTAACCAACATAAATGATCTTAGCGCTGACGAGTTAAATACATATGCCACTGCAAACGACGGCAAGCACAAGGTGCCGACCTTGCGTAATGTGGATATGCGGCCTTACGATTGTTTTGTCAAAGCCTACGGCCACAATGGCTATTTTAAAAGCCTGGAGCGAATTGTTCATTTTTACAATACCAGGGATGTGTTGCCGACTTGCAATTCCGATATAAAACCTCTCACCGACGAATATGCCGAGGCGCACAATTGTTGGCCAGCTTCTGAAAACCCCAATAACGTAAACCATCAGGAACTTGGGGATCTGAAACTGACCGATTCGGAAGAGGCGGCGATTGTTGCATTCATGAAGACGCTGACAGATGGGCACAAATAAGTAAATCAGGTGATTATCAAGTGTCAGACCTTCATGTGATGATCTTGAAATGCATGAAGGTCTGACTCTGCCGGGTTAATACTGATTGAGGTAGATGTGAATCGAACCAACGTCAGAACTCCTGACTTCCCGGAATTCGTGATGATACCAATTCATAAACCAGCCGAAGGTTTGTCCCCGGATAGTCTGTCTTTGTATCGTTGAGTTCCTTGCACAAGTCATTTACTGCTGCGTCATGAATCCGACTTGACATGTTGTGCAAACGAACCGTCAAAGTACCCTCAGTTTCATTAGGAATCAGAAGGAGGGTCTTTTCGCGGCTCAATACCTGGCCCACACGCCCCCTGTCAACTCTTCACAGCCGCCCTTACGGGCGTCTGAGCATGACTCGGGGCCGATGCGGTTCGCTATTCCTTCATCGTATGGGACTTTCACCCACTATCTCTCGCCGGTTTTAACCGGCGCACCAAGGGATGACCCCGCTTATTCCTTTCCCCCCGGACTCCCCCAAAATAATCTTCTGGCTTCACTTTTTTTATAACAAAGCTTGTTATTATCTGTTATTATTTAGGTCAAAGGAGGTATCAAAAATGAACATTTCACTTACACCACAACTCGAAACACTGGTAAAAAACAAGGTGGAGAGCGGGCTTTATGGTTCTGCAAGCGAAGTCATGCGCGATGCTCTACGTCTTCTTGAAGTAAGAGACCGGAGACAGCTCTTGCGTGTTGAAGAACTCAGAGCCGAAATCAAGAAAGGCTTGGATAGCGGTGAACCAACTCCATTAGACGTGAGTGCTATCAAGGCGCGAGGCCGTAAGCGGCTTGCTGCGCAACAAAACGAGGCTAACGCCTGATGTTGAGAATCCTCAAGAGTCCCGAGGCGGAAAATGACCTCGACGAAATTTGGTTGTATATAGCCCAGGACAAGCCCGGCTGTGCGGACAAACTCCTTGATGAAATTGAGGAAACAAGCCGAAAACTCGCACGATTCCCGAATATGGGGAGAAACCGGGATGAACTGCATCTCGGTTTGCAAAGTTTCCCCGTAGGCATGTACCTGATTTTTTATATGCCGATTAGCGGCGGCATTAATATTGTCAGGGTTCTGCATGGTATGAGGGATATCAACACATTCTTTTAATGACACTCGTCTTTTACATTTGTCAATTGGTCGGGTAGACCGGCTTCTCCTGTTATATCAGCAAGTTGAGCGTTTGAGTTGCCACCTGATTTCGCAGATGATGTCGCGCTGTTCTCACCATATTCCAGTTGTCACCAAGCCCCTCTCAGAACCGTGCTTGCGCTATTTACGCACACGGCTCCTCACATGATTATTTCACAGTAATAGGGAACATCTTGACCTTGATCCGTGGTTCGGGTAACGGAAAACGCTCCAGCATCTCCTGGAATTTCTCCCAGGTAAGGCAGTGTCTCTTGCCGCGCCTGTTCAGCCATTTCATCAGGAGTTTAACGACTTCTTCGCCGAATCTCTTGATACCGGGCAGATTGTCCGTTACGCCATAGTAGGCGTAGTGGCCGCGCAGCTTGGCTTTGGCTGTTTCCCAGAGTTCCGCTGTCTTCAATGTTCTGGCTTTCTTCAGCCATTCCTTGAAGGCTTTTACCTTGGCGGTAAATTTCTTGCGGGCGGTCTTCCGTTTCATCCGAAATCCTTTGCCGTCTCTTCTCGTGCCGCAGTAGTGGGTTAGTCCCAGAAAGTCAAACGTTTCCGGTTTTTCTCCTTTTGCCTTGGCGTTTTGGACGGCAAATCTCCCAAACTTCACTACTTTGGTTTTCGTCGGTTCCACTTCAAGTCCGAATTTGCCCAGTCGATTGCCAAGTTCGCGGCGGAATTTCACCGCGTCCAGTTCATACTGGAAGCATACGACAAAGTCCAGAACACCTGATCTCCTCGCGTGTATTTATAAACGAGAAACTT
>JBAYZR010000095.1:0-10904 GCA_041672425.1 Pedobacter sp.
TTTTGATTGTTTTCAAAAATGCTGATTTTGTCCATGCTTTATCGTCTCTGATTTTGCACAAAAATGGCAATAGAACTCTTGAAAGAGAATCGGCAACTTTTTCCTTTGGTATAACAGCAAGATCGTATGCCCTTTTATAGAGACCGAGCTGTGCAGAACCTAAATATTTACCTATTATAAAGAAATCTAAATTTCTTGCTGTGTAATTCAGAACTGAAGCTGTGGTAAGGCCACCACCAAATTTAAATATATGTACTGCTGTAGCATTATGCCAACCAAACCTTGGAATGTATGATGCCACTATACAACTGGCAATACTTCTGAACAATGCTGACAATATCACCGAATACACAAGACTCCATAGTCCATACCCTAGATAAGACATAAATAACGCGCTGAATCCATAAATAACGGATGACAAAATATCTATTATTGATATTGCTTTAAACCGCATCTCTTTTGTCAATAACGCGGCCGGAATCATGGCAATTCCGTTAATCAAAAAATTCAAACTAAATACCCTCAAGACTCCCGCGACCTGTGGCTCTTTAAAAAATGCACTTACAAAATATGATACAAGAACAAGAACGATATATATTATGACGCCAAAGAGAGCAGCAATTGTTTGCGAAGTATCAATATCAATTTGTTCAAGCTTCTCTTTTTGTATTAATACGTTTGATATTCCCATGTTTGAAACAGCCGTTGCAAGGCTGAAGAAAATGCCCCCCATTGCAACTATTCCAAAATCTTTGGGAGTAAGCAATCTTGCTAAGACTATTCCTACGACAAATTCCCACCCTGGTTGAATAATTTGTGATAAAGAAACCCAAAAGACTCCAGATTTAGCCTGTTGAGATATTACAGACATTAATTTCTAATTCCGTCGATTAGAAAATACTTTTCGTCCTCAAATCGCTTTCCACTTAAAGTCACTACAGAAAAACTAGAAAAATATTTGTTATATCTATCTCGAACTTCATTTTCATTATTGAAAAACCTAACATGACCGTTACATGAAAAATTGGGGACTGTGCAAAAACAATGAATTCCAGTAGGAAATCTTGCAATAACCGCAAGATCATCATCAATATGTTCTAGAACTTCGGTGCAGACTATTGCTTCATATTGTACTGTTTCATAAACATCTGATTTTTTTGCATCGCCAATAATGAAATTACCATCTTTACAATTTATTTTGGCTATATCAATAGCAGTAGAACTAAAATCTAACCCAGTATAATTAGTAACTCCATTATCTAACAACAAAGCAGCAAATTGTCCTGGGCCACATCCAATATCTAACACCTTAACTATGTTGTTATTAGATATTCTATCACTTATTTCTTTCCAGATAAGATAATATGGTGAATCTTTATAATTAACATGATAACTCTTCTCATTTTGATAAATGTCGTCATACCAGTCGGAATCATATATTGGTGTTTCAATCCAATTTGGATATAATAAAGACTTCATGTAACGCCAATTACGATATTTTAGTTTTAATTTCATATTGTCTTGCATAATACATTTGTCTACGACATTAAGCACAAATGATGTTGATTTTTTTATCACCACAGTTTCTCCTCGGCTCCCCATCAGGGTACATTCTTATCTTTGACAGGGATCTCAATGTAATGTTTATGGGTTGACTATAAAGGATTACTCATAATCCACTCGGCCAAAGCCTTAGCAACAATTTCATCCCCATGTTCGTTGGTATGATTCATATCGGCAAAACATTCGCTATCACATGCGTTATATAAATCAATTGATAGTATCCCCCTAGAAGCCAAATATGACTTAATATCCTGATGAATCTGATCAAAGCAGTTGAATATAGTCAAAGCCGATTTCTCAGACCCATAGGATAAAATCAAATCCCTGTTCAAGGGGGTTAACACAAATACAATTCGGTATCCTTTGCCAGAAAACTTGCTCTGCAACTGATCTATTAATGGAAACGACTTGATTCTTTTATCTGGCAAAGCATTTTCTTCAAGTTTTTTATATGAATTAAGGGCGAAATCGCCATCACAATTCCATATTCGGTTAAAACGTTCATTTATTTTAAAATACACAGGGGGAGTTGATAATCCGGCAATCAGGTTTTTACATACATTGTCATACTTAAATAAAAAGCTGAGCTTGCCTATAAAACAATGTGCAATATTTTTAATATATTTTGCCGGATCATCACTAAAGTTACATGTCAGGATCAAACGTCTAAATTTATAATCATAATTTCCACCTACAGGCTGTGGAAGGCGAGTCGGAAAAAATCTACCGGGTACGATGTTAATAAATATTGTTGTTCCGGCTGGCCACGATGCCGCAATAATTTTTGCGGCAGAAATAAAGTCTTCTCTTTTTGATCCGACAAGTGCTCCTGGAAATATATCTTGGTCGGAGTAAAACTTAAACCGCTCCCAAATGGTTTTGTCAGGTGAATCAACGTACATTGAAGAAAACTCTGAGTCGCCGAACAAAACATATTTTGTCCCGTTATAATGGCCATTCCACAGGAGGCGTTCGCGAGGATCCATATACTTCTGCCAGGGAGTGTATCTTTCTATCAGCTCACCAGATATTTTAAGAATGGAAATTGTCAATATGAGGACAAGTCCGATCTTTGCAATGAATGATAACAGTTTTTTTGACGATTCAGTCATTTGATGATGTTCTCATTATCAAAACTGGAAGTACACAAATGCAGGTTTGTCCTGGCACATGAACACAGCTATGACGGCAAGCAGCAATGCATATGACAACCACCTAGCTAAAGCAGGCTTACTGAAAACTGAAAATATCCTTTTATTTAATAACCAGATAACCGGTAATACTACAACTAATACGGTAAAATCATACATACTAATATTTAAAAATAAGTTCTCGTTCAGAAAGCCGGCAATCCCATTGCTTCGTGCCAACTTATAGTCAAAACCAGTATGTGCAATGTTATTTACTATATACCACGCATCTCCCAAACTCTTTGCCCTGAAAAAAATCCATGCCAAGCTGACTAAATTAAATGTAACCAACACCTGCCACCACTTCAACCAGCTACTATGCTCTAATCCAAACATCTTATGCAGTTTCTTCTGGTAAGGGCGATAATACGTAGACGCTGCCAGATATATGCCATGTAATAATCCCCATATCACAAACCCCCATGATGCACCATGCCAGATACCGGAAACAAAGAACGTAACCAGCAGCGCCAGTGCGGTGCCGGTCTGTCCCCAGTCACGCCATCCCAACTGTAGCGGTTTGAAGATGTAGTCCAAAATCCACCGTGAGAAAGATATGTGCCATCTTCTCCAGAAATCAGCAATAGACGTTGCAAGATAGGGGCTATTGAAGTTCTCTGTCAAGTTGATACCGAACATACGTCCTACACCTCTTGCCATGTCGGTATATGCAGAAAAATCGAAGAAAATCTGAAACGCGTAGGCATAGGTACCAATAATCAACGTGAGTCCGGTATAGCTATGTACATTATTGAATACTTGATCGGCATAGAGCGCGAACCGGTCAGCGACGACAACCTTTTTGAAAAGACCCCAGGTAAAAAGGAGCAGACCAGACCGCATTGCATCATAATCAAACTGATAGGGCTGTTTCAGTTGCGGGAGCAAATATCCAGCCCGCTCAATAGGGCCTTGAAGCAGCTTCGGAAAGAATGCCATATAAAGTGCATAATGGCCAAAATGTTTTTCCGGGTCTTCTATCTCAAGATAAATATCTGCAAGATACGAAATTGCCTGAAAAGTGAAATAGGAGACGCCGATACTGATAATTGTTCTAGAAAGCGTAATGTTTAGGCCGAAAAGAGTATTAGTATGGGTCTCAAAGAAGGGAAGGTACTTAAGAAAAGCCAAAATGGCAACACACGCCACTACTCCAATCTGAAGCCAGCGTTTACGGCCTGTTTCATCCTGATGCGATCCAATACGCGAACCACAGACATAACTGATAATGGTCACCATGAACAACACAATCAACAGGTAAGGTGCCTTGAAAGACGCATAAAACCCATAGCTGGCAACAAGAAGCACAAGCCAACGCCAGCGGTCTGCGGTCCAATAAAAGATCAGATAAACTACCGGCAAAAACAGATAGAATGTGAACGAGGTAAACGTCATCAGTTATCGGCAAGTTTCCGTTCTATATCATCAATCAAATTACCTACATTTCGCTGTTTGAGAAGTTCCTTCTGGGAAAAACGCATACCAAACTTCGCCTCAATGGTGGTAATCAAATTGACATGGGAAAGAGAGTCCCATCCATCAACATCGTTTGCGGTCATTTCGGGGTGTATCTGAATGGTTTCGTCATCGAACACCATACAAAATATCTGATTCAATGTTTCCAAAGTTGTCATAATAGTCTCCGTTCAAGGTTGTAAGTCAGTTCAAGGGTCAATGTTTAACAGCCTGTACTGCTGTCTCCTGTTCCACGATCAATGTTAAACGTTGCACTTTACGCTAAGGTCGAACTGTTTTTTTGAGTCTTACGTTCAAAATTGAAGATAAATAAAGCTTTGGCTGCGTGCTCCCCAAAATACGATCATATATACAACCACCCCCAAAAAAAAACCATTAATACTGCTTGGAAGTCTGGTCAAAAACATCAACTCTCCAAAGGGATACTTGTTTCTTCGTTCCCATAAACCAATTACAGAGGCAAATATTACCACGCCGAAAATGATCATAAAATCATATTCAGGTTTCCCCATTAGTAATTGCTTGGCGAATTTTGATTTATCGCTACCAATTGCAGCAAGGCTTTGGGGAATTCCAAGTAATGAATACTGTACAACGTATAGCGCGTCCGTGATAGTTGCAGCTCTGAAAAAAATCCATGCAAAACATACGAGGTGGAAAGTTATAGCAATTTGGCAATATTTCAAAAGTCGAGTATTTTCAAGCCCGATAGTTTTGATGAACTTGCTTCTCAGCTTCTTAAAGAGTGTACCAACACTCAGGTAGATCCCATGAAGTCCACCCCAGACAATAAAGCACCAACTTGCACCATGCCAAATTCCTGATATCAAAAAAGTCACCATCAATGCCGACGGTACACCCCAAGGGCTCCAATTTCTTAACGATAGTTGAATAGGCTTGAAGATGTAATCAAGTATCCAACTGGAAAAAGATATATGCCATCGTCTCCAAAAGTCTGCTGTCGAGGTAGCCAGATAGGGAGAGTTGAAGTTCTGCGTCAAACGGATGTTAAACAGCCGTGCTGTCCCAAGTGCCATATCGGTGTAGCCGGAGAAATCAAAATATATCTGAATGGCAAACAGGTACGTGGCAAGTATCAAAGACAACCCGGAATAGGCATGGACATCATTATAAACCGGATCAACATACGTTGAAATTCTGTCGGCGATTACCACCTTCTTGAACATTCCCCATAAAAAAAGCGTTATCCCGCCACGAATTGTTTCAAATGACGGGATTGTATACGTTTGCATCTGCGGCAAAAGGTTGCCACTACGCTCAATTGGCCCTTGCAAAAGCTTGGGGAAAAAACACATCGAAAGGGCAAAGTACCCCGGATGCTGTTCTGGTTCCAATATTTCCAGATAAATATCTATCAGATAAGAAATCCCCTGCAAGATAAAATACGAAACACCTATGCTGACGAGGAGGTGGGGAGAAGGTAGTTCATACTTTTCAGATAATAGACCCAATACGCTGTTGATATTATTAATAATAAAAGGAATATATTTTATCAAAACGAGGATTAAGACATTTGCCGCTACACCTGTCCACATCCAGTACATTTTTGTTTTTTGACAATTATTTTTGTAGATTAAAGCGCCGCAAACGTTTGAGATAGCAGTGACTGCGGCAAGGACAAGCAGCAGATACCACGCGTTGAAACAAGCATAGAAGAAGTAACTTCCGACAAGAAGGACTATCCAGCGATACCGGGCAGGTATAACTGTAAATACGGCAAAAACCGTCAGCAAAAACAGGATGAATGGCAATGAGGTAAAAGTCATCAACTGTCCTAATGCGTTTTGTTTTTGGTTAATGTCATATTGCTGGGTGTGTGTTGCAACTGATAACCGACACTATTCGCAAATGCACATGCTCCCTTGTCAGCATAGTGTACATTGTCTGCGAAAAACTCTTTTGTTTTTGGTACGCCGGAAGCGGCATTGACAAGCAAAGTACTTTTATCACCTGCGATTTGGGTTACAACTGAATTAAATCTGATCATCGAATCGAGGATGCCTTTTACCGAAAACTCTATGCAGAATTTACGATTATCCAGATAAATTTCAGGATATTTAGTGAGTGTTTCGGTTCCGATTAGAGATGGATAGGTACTCAACATTACTTCAATCCCCTGCAACTTTATCAGGTCTATCGTGTGGATTAAATCCTTTCGAAAGCTTTCCACGTAGACTTCCGGTATCTCATCAAGCGGCATTCGACCCTTGAGTCGAATACGTTCGATTTCCTCTATTTGCTTTTGAGTGTCATGAAGTTGGTATCTGGCCAACGCATCAGGAAAATGTAAACCTATAGACTGTTTCAATACCTGTTTAATTTTGGGAATGCTGCGAGAATTTGACAGCACTCTGTTTTTCAAGGAGACAGGTTCTGATTTATTATTCTTTTGCTGAGGCTGTGACGGCACCTTGCTAGACTGAGTCGCCCTTTCAAGGTTGGTTACATAAAAAAGAGGATTAATTACAAGAATGATGACATCAGGCTTGAGCGTAAAAACATGCTTTTTAAGATACGGTTCAAACGAACTCAAATTAAGTCCGACGACAGAAGCGTTAATAACCTCGTAGCGGGAAGGCAATATTTCCCTTAATTGAGATGGCCACTCCTTGCCGGGACTTTCGTACAAACCATAAGATTCCGAAGAGCCCAAACAAACAACCCTGATATTATCTGCGGGTTTATTCTGTAATAATTCCGGCCCACGGAACCCCAGACTATTATGCTGCCATTTCTCAAACCTGGCATTTGGTATATTGTAAGGAAAACCAGCTTTATCACTGCTCCTTAATCCTTCATTAGTGTACGCAGGCCAAAAAGGAGCCCCATACTTAATAGCATCATCAATTCGAGCACATAATTCCAATGTTAAAATGAAAACAACAATAAAAAGCAATGGTTTAAATACATAAATATTAATTGAATGCAGTTTAGATTTTATCTCGTATAAATTATTTCTCATTGTGCAAAATCAGTCTGATTCAGTATTTCTTTTGTTTTCATGTCTATATCTCAAGAGTTGAGGTATCACCTGGGTCTTCGCCCAAATAACGAGCCTTGAGAACCCGGCGCATAATCTTTCCGCTCTTGTTCTTGGGAATTCCTTCGCAAAAAATGATTTCCTGCGGGGTAGCGATACTGGATGCACGATTCGAAACGTGCAGCCGAATCTTGATCTCCAAATCTTTGCTTGGCTGGTAACGTTCATGTAGATGGATAAAGGCCACGACCTTTTCGAAGAGCAGCTCATCAGGTGCGCCGATGACACCCGATTCTGCTACCTCTTCCACTTCCAGCAGAGCACTTTCCACCTCAAAGGGGCTGATCAGATGTCCAGCGGTGTTGATCACATCATCGCTGCGCCCCATGAACCAAAAATAGCCGTCACTGTCACGTCTTGCAGTGTCTCCGGTATAATACCAACCGTTCTTGAACTTTGAATTATAGGCCGACTTGTTATTAAGATAGGTGACAAACATGGAAGGCCAGCCAGCCTTGATACAAAGGTTTCCTTGCTCTCCATCCTGCAGAGGGGTCCCATCATCAGCCAGAATGGCAGGTTCAATGCCATCAAAGGGTTTGCCCATCGAACCGGGGCGGATTGGAATACCTGGATGATTCGGGATCATAATTGCGCCGGTTTCAGTTTGGAACCAGGTATCATAAATATCTCTTTTCAATAGGCGTTGACTCCAGGCAATCACCTCAGGGTTTAGCGGCTCGCCAACGCTGAAAATGGAACGAAGCGCCGAGAGGTCAGCACCAGTAAAAATTTTCTCGTCTTCCCTCATTAACATACGTAGGGCTGTAGGGGCTGAATACCATACTGAAATCTTTTCTGATGCCAATAGATCCATCCAGACTTGCGCATCATACCCTCCACCATAATGTACCTGTGTAACGCCAAGGCTCCAGGGGCCTATGATGCCGTAAGATGTACCCGTCACCCACCCCTGATCTGCCGTACACCAATAGATATCATTATCGGTCAGACCGAGAACATCTTGTGTTGTAGTCTTCTGGCTTTGAAGACTACCGTGGCGATGGAGCACACCTTTCGGTTTTCCGGTAGAACCGGAGGTATAGTGCAGGACCGACGGGGTATCAGGTGAAGTGGGTTGGACGTCAAATTCATCACTGGCTTCGGCCATGATGCGTGCATAACTGAGTACTCCGGAAGCCAAGTCGTCGGCTCCATCCACCAGAATAATAAAACGTAGCGATGGAAGATGCGACCGAATACGGGCAACTTTCTTGAAAAGGCTCTTGCTGGTTATAATTCCCACTGCACCGGAATCTCCGAGACGGTCTAGCAGCGCATCATCGCCGAAGTTGGAAAAAAGGGTTCCGCAGACTGCTTGTGTTTTCAAGGTACCGAGGAAGGCGAAAAACTGCTCCGGCATTTTGGGTAGGAAGGTGAAGAATATATCCCCTTTCTTAACACGTTGTGAAGTCAGTACATTTGCAAAACGGTTGCTTTGCCGCTCCAAGTCACCAAATGTGTAGTCGGTACGGGAACCATGGGCGTCAATCCAGCGCATGGCGACTTTGCTATCCAAGCCATTTTGGCACTGTAGTGTTGAACAAACAGAACCTATATTGTACTGATTATCATTACTCATAGAATAGTCCCCATACCGTTTTACTTATACAATCGGCAATACGCCCCAACCATCCCCGCAAACGAAAACGCCTGCGCTATCCTATCCCGAGCATTTGCCCCACATTGATGCGCCAAAACAGAATCTCAGTTACTCTGTGGGCCATGGCCGCATCATCATCAACCAGAACCAGATACCCTGTCTCCCCCTCCACCACCACTTCCCTATTGCCCCCCACATATCCGTGACCACTGCTGACACGTCACTGGCCATCGCCTCAACTTTATTATTTTGGCTTCGATATCCGTGGATAACAAATCAATCAGGATGGCAGAAAATGTATTCTGACATTGCTGGTTTAGTTAATGCCCTAAATTTTCTATCTCTTCACGGCTCAAGCCGGTCACCTGAATGATTATCTCTGTAATAACACCAAGCTTCTTCATCTTTTGAGCATTTTTCAAGCGTTCCTCTTCTATCCCTTTATCATGCCCTTCCAACCAGGACGTTTTGATGGAACTTTCGGCTACACGCTTGTCATCAATATAACGCTCATATTCCCTGCGCTCTTCATTTGAAAGTTTAAGGATGTCAAGCTGTTCTGATGCCTTATGAATCCCTTTTGCCTTGAATTCATCCTTGATCTCGGAGTTCTTTAGAAAATATATCCATTCATCAAGAGTATCACGGGCATAGTCGTTGAATTCGTTTACCTTGAGTATGTAGTACTCAGGAAATATGGCAGAAACATGCTGAAGCTCCGGCAGGTTTTTTTTCTGAAACAGCGATAGTTGCAGTAGATCGTGGTTGTGAATTCCTGTGAATTCTGTGATTCCTCTGTAGACGTAGTCTTTTCCCTGGCCAAGGTCAAAGTAGACGATATTGACGGATATGACTTTCTTTACCTGATGGTAGTCAGAACCTGACGTCATATAGTCGGTTATCAGTTTGCTGCTGCCATAGAGCATCCTGTGAAAGTAGTCGAATTGACCTTCAACCTGAAGTTCTATCAGGACAAGCTCCCGTGAACCGATCTCCGTCAGCAGGTCAACACGGTTGTATTTGTCGTCACAAGTTTCCTTGTTGCTCTCGCTTTCCAGGATTTTCTCTATCTTTACGTCCTGTTTCAGAAGTTCCGACAAAAAGCCTTCCAGAATTTCAAAGTGGGCTTTGTTGCGAAGCAGTTTTTTGAGAGCCCAGTCGAAACGTACAAGTTGGTTTTTCATTTGTTGACTCCATTAGAGGGGAAAAATCCGCAACCAAGTTCATTTCTGACTTCGAAACAGGCTTTAAGAATCTACAATGGCAGTAGCGATAATATTTTCTCTTACCATGTAATTTCTCCTTACAATAAAAACCAAAAACCTTTCGCGCAAAGGGCGCGAAGAGGCAAAGTACGCAAAGAAATTCAAACTCAAAGATTCTGGGTTAAAACCGAAAGATTTTAAGCCTTTATTCTTGGTTTCCTTGGCGGACTTCGCTACATTTGCGTACTTTGCGCGATATTTTTAACGTGTTACCTCAATAAATCCCAAAAACCTTTCGCGCAAAGGGCGCGAAGAGGCGAAGTACGCAAAGAAATTCAAAATCAAAGAGTCTGGGTTAAACCAAAAAAAATTAAGCTGTTATTCTTGGTTTCCTTGGTGGACTGCGCTACCTTTGCGTATTTTGAGCCATTTTTTTAACGTTTCCCCTGATCTTGTAAACTGAATAGTTGCGTTACGCGATATACTACCCAGTATACAGACTGCAATACGCATCCATCATCCTCTGTACAGAAAATTCTCTGGCAACACGCTGCTGTGCCGCCAATCCGATTCGTGCTGACAAATTCTGGTCATTAATCAGTTTGCAAATTTTCTGCGCCATTTGAATATCCTCGTCCACCGGCACCAGATAACCTGTCTCCCCTTCCACCACCACTTCCCCATTGCCCCCCACATCTGTCACCACTGCCGGAACCCCACTGTCCATCGCCTCCAGCAATGTAACAGAAATCCCTTCGGAGAACGAAGTCAAGAGAAAAACATCAAACAGCTGATAGACTTCCGGT
>JBAYZR010000096.1:0-10828 GCA_041672425.1 Pedobacter sp.
GTGTGGTGATGATGTCTAAATTCACTAAAACATACTGCCGATTGAAAACTCGAATCTGCCGCTACGGCTATCGATGTCTCGCGGGTTGACAGGTATGCCGTACTCAAGACGGAGCGGCCCGATGGGCGAAGACCAGCGAATACCAGCGCCATAGCTCATCAGCATTGTACTTAACATTTTGTCTTTTTCATTGAAGGCATTGCCGTAATCAAAGAATACCACGGCTTTTATTCCTACATCCGGAAGGAGCGGGAAGGTAAATTCGGCATTGCCGAATACCTCTGTATTGCCACCCAGGTAGACAAGGTCATACGTCTCGTCGACGGCGACATTACTATTCCGTTGCATTTTTGTAGGGGAGACCGTGCGTGCCTTGTAGCCTCGTAACGAGTAGATGCCTCCAAGGTAGAAATTCTCGTCGATCGGTATCGGTTGCCCAACCTCCTGGACATACCCCAGCGTCAGCTTCGTAGAAAAAATCAGTTTCTTGTACAGGGGATGAAACCAGGTGCTATCGGCAATATATCTGGCAAACTTGTTGTCACCACCGAGCCCGGCAAACTCAGCTGAGAGGGAGTTGATCATACCCGATGAAGGGTCGAGCCGATAATCGGTGGTATTGCGGCTGATGCTGCCGGAGATCGAACTGGTGGTGGTGGTGCCAAGCGGATAGTTGTCCGGGTCCTGGTCGCTTAATGTTTGATAGGGCCCCGTTGGGTTGTAGATATCCTTTATCTCGTATTTATACATGAAGAACGTACCAACAAAGTCGTTGATCGGGTAGCCTGCCTTAATGTCGCCACCAGTCAAGCGTCGGCTGTAGTCGGTATAGTCCCGCTCGGAACGGAAAATATCTGCGCCGACCGTCCATTTAGTGTCTAAAAAATAAGGGTCGGTCAGGCCGATGGCGTAGGTCTGGGACTTGCCGCCGATAGAGGCGGATAGATTTGCCTTGAGACCGAGACCAAGAAAATTGGCTTGTTGAATGGAGCCCTGGCCAATTATGCCGTCCAGAGAGCTGTATCCGCCGCCAATGCTGAATGTGCCGGTCGGCTTTTCCTTGACGTCCACACTGACGTTGAGCTTGTTACTGTCACTCCCTTTGGTGGTGGCGATATTGGCTTCTTCGAAATACCCCAGGTTCATCAGTTGCTGTTTACTGCGCTTCATGCCAGTGGCGCTGTACAGTTCAGCTTCAGTCACACGCATCTCGCGGCGGATGACCTTGTCGCGGGTCTTTGGATTGCCGGCCACATTGATGCGCTCAATGTAGACCAACTCGCCTTTTTCCATATCAAAGGTCAGGTCAACGACCTTCTTGTCAGGATCGGGCCTGGTCAGTGGATTGACATTGGCAAAGGCATAACCCTTGTCGGCGTATGCATCGGTCAGAGTGAATATGTCGGTACGCAGGATGGCCCGGCTGAATATTTCGCCCGGTTCGCTCTTTAATTTTTTGCGCAATTCGTCGGCTGACTCCAGTAATTCACCTTTGAAACCGATTTCACCCACCCGGTACTGGTCACCTTCGGTGATGCCGACGAAAACCTCCAGCGCATCCCGCGCATCGGTCAATTTTATCGTAGGCTCGCCAACCTTGACGTTGATATAGCCATTGTTCAGATAGAAATCGGTGATGAGCAACGCATCGTTTTTGAGCACCTCTTCCTTGTATGCGCCGGCGCCGGTCAGCCAGGACATGAACCACTTTTCCTTGGTCTCCATCAGACCACGCAGCTTGCGGTCACTGAAGGCCCGGTTGCCATCAAAACGAATGGTGCGGATAAGGATCTTCTTGCCCTCGGTGATCTTGAATGTAACCGTCATATCGGTGGGAGAACGTTTTTCCACAACCGGTTCTACCTCGGCAAGGTAATACCCCTCATCACCGTACAGTCTTTTGATTTTAATGACGCTTTTATTCAGGTCTTTTGTAGAAAAAATTGCGTTCTGGCGAAACTCCAGCGCTTCTTTGAGCTTGTCGATGGTCAGTTCCTTGTTGCCTACAAACTTGATGTCACGAACGACCGGTTTCTCCACTACGGCATACACCAGCACCGTCCCTTTTGGGGACTCCTCCGTGTATGCTTTCACGTCCTGAAAATGTCCCAGCTTATAAATTGCACGTAGATCAGTATCGGTTTTATCGCTGTAAAGTGTGTCACCGGCCTTCATGGTAATAATGTTAAGGATGGCGGCTGATTCAATACGCCGATTCCCCTTGATTTTGACCTCGACAATCTTTTCACCTTCGGCGAAAGCCGTGCAGGCACAGGCAAGTTGCATCACAAAAACAGCTATTATAAAAAACGGTGATCTGGGCACTCTTCCCCCGGTAATAAAAAATTTATTCCAATCTTCCATCTGCCAGTCTAACTACTCGTCCCATGTCAGCCGCCAAACGTTCGTTATGGGTGACAACAACCAGAGTCAGCCCCTTTTTTTGCTGCAATTCAGCCAAGACAGCATGAACCCCTTCACTGGTCTTCATATCCAGGTTGCCGGTCGGTTCATCCGCCAGTAAAATTTCCGGTGACAGTGCCAATGCGCGTGCAATGGCAACCCGTTGCTGTTCTCCGCCTGAAAGTTCTCCTGGCCGATGATTCATGCGGTGGGCCAGACCTACGTCCGCCAATAATTCCTCTGCCATTGCCGAGGCTTTATCCCTTGCCATCCTTGCGATTAGCGCAGGCATCATAACATTTTCCAGGGCTGTGAACTCGGGTAGCAGGTGGTGCGCCTGGAAAACGAAGCCGATGCATTTATTCCTGAATACAGCCAGATCACGGTCATTCTTGTTGAAAAGGTTTTCATCGCGATAAAGTATTGTCCCGTCTGTTGGCCGGTCAAGTGCCCCCAGCAGATGCAGAAGAGTGCTTTTGCCTGCCCCTGACGCGCCAACCAGTGCGACCGTTGTCCCCTGGGCCAGATCAAGGTCGATTCCCTTGAGAACCTCAACCCGATTGGGGCCGATTACATAGGTTTTGCAGAGACCACGCGCCTCCAGCAGGCTACTCATAACGCAACGCCTCAGCCGGGAGCATTCTGGATGCCTGCCATGCCGGGTAGAGCGTGGCGAGGAAGGATATCAGCACCGCGGTTACCGAGATCAGCGCTACATCGGACGGGATTACCAGAGAGGGGAAGTGGTCCAGGTAATAAATATCCTTGCTGAAGAAGTTCTGGCCGGTAAGATTTTGAATATTGTTGATGATCGGCTCCAGGTTATATGCGACCAAGAGTCCCGAGGTAACCCCCAAAATGGTGCCGATGATACCTATGATCAGACCCTCCAGCACAAATATCTTCATGATGCTGCTGCCGGTGGCGCCCATGGATTTGAGGATGGCGATATCCTTGGTTTTATCCATTACCACCATGAACAGGGTTGACGCGATGCCGAAGGCCGCCACCAGCACGATCAGGGTCAGAATAATGAACATGACGATCTTTTCGGTCTTGAGGGCAAACAGGATGTTGCGGTTCATCTGCATCCAGTCACGGGCATAATAATCAACCCCGAGCGTGTGGTTTATGCTACGGGCCAGCACCCCGGTATGATAGACGTCTTCCACCTTGAGCTGGATGCCGGTCACCGTATCTCCCAGATCGAAGAAGGTCTGGGCTTGGCCAAGGCTGACATACGCCAATGTTGAATCGTATTCGAACATGCCTGTGTTGAAGATGCCGGTCACCCGGAAAGGTTTCATTTTGGGCATCATCCCCAACGGCGTTATGTTGCCCATGGGTGAGATAACGTTGATCTTGTCACCCACAAAAAGATTCAGGCGCTTGGCCAGCTCCTTGCCAAGCAGAAGGCCCGGCAGTGCATCGGGTCCATCCGCGAGCTTGGGGTCAAGTTTGTCGATTGTCCCCTCAACCACTGATTTACTCAGCCTCGTCACCAGTCGGTCGGACTGAACGTCAATCCCTCGAAGAACCACTCCGGAGACATTTTTCCCGGAAGATAACATAACCTGGTTGTAAATGAAAGGTGTGGCCGCGATAACCCCTTTCAGGCCTTTGAGCTTCTCCATGACCAGACGGTAATCCTCCATGGGACCGCCGCTACGGATGACCACTATATGGGCATTGGTTCCCAGAATCTTTTCCTTGAGATCCTCTTCAAAACCGGTCATGACCGCCAGTACAACGATAAGAGCCATTACCCCCAGTGTTACCCCGGCAGTGGAGATGAAGGTGATGATGGAGATAAAAGTAGATTTGCGCTTGGCTTTTAGATAGCGCAGGCATATGAAGAGTTCGAATGGCATGGTGGTTAGCGGCTCTCCCCGGTTTAACGGGACTCTTTCCGTAGTTGCGGGAAGAGTATGACGTCGCGGATGGAGGCCGAGTCAGTCAGCAGCATCACCAGGCGGTCAATACCAATACCTTCGCCAGCCGTGGGTGGCAGGCCGTATTCCAGTGCGCGGACATAATCCTCGTCCATGTAGTGGGCTTCTTCGTCCCCCTTGTCTTTTTCGGCTACCTGGGACAGAAAGCGTTCCTTCTGGTCAACGGGATCGTTCAACTCCGAGAAGGCGTTGGCAATTTCGCGACCACCTATGATCAGTTCGAAGCGGTCAACGATGTCGGGATTTTGGTCGTTCTTGCGCGACAGCGGTGAGACCTCGGTCGGATAGGCGGTTATGAAGGTCGGCTGAATCAGCTTGTGCTCGGCCACCTCTTCAAAAATCTCCATTAACAGTTTGCCGTGGCTGATGTCAGTTGGCAGGTCCAGGCCGATACCGCAGGCGTAGGCCAGGGCCAGATCGCGGTCTTCCAGTTTTTTTGCATCAATGTCACCGTATTCCACAATGGCCTCACGGACCGTCAAACGTCTCCAGGGACGCTGTAAGCTGATGTCAAGCCCCTGGTTGCTGAAGTCGAGTGTACCGAGTATCTCTTGAGCAACATGGCAGAAGAGCTCCTCGGTGAAGTCCATCAGGTCTTCGTAAGTGGCGTAGGCCTGGTAGAACTCCATCATGGTGAATTCGGGGTTGTGACGTACCGAGATACCTTCATTCCGAAAATTACGGTTGATTTCAAAAACCCGCTCCATCCCGCCTACAACCAGGCGCTTCAAGTATAGCTCCGGGGCGATACGCAGGTAGAGCTCCATGTCCAGGGCGTTATGGTGGGTTACGAAGGGGCGGGCGGTAGCGCCACCCGGAATCTGGTGCATCATGGGTGTCTCGACTTCCAGAAAGTCGCGGCCAGTCATGAAGTCACGAATCAGGTTGACAATACGGGAGCGCTTGATAAAGATTTCGCGCGCCTCAGGATTGACGATCAGGTCAACATAGCGCTGGCGGTAGCGGGTCTCCACATCGGTCAGACCGTGGAACTTCTCCGGCAGAGGGTGCAGTGACTTGACCAGCAGGCGGATGCTTTTGACATGCAGCGACAGTTCCCCGGTCTTGGTGCGGAAGGGGTAGCCTTCGGCGCCGACAATGTCGCCGATGTCGAAGGATTCGAAGGTCGCAAAGGACTCTTCGCCGATCTCGTCCTTCTTGACATAGAGTTGAACACGTCCCTTGCGATCCTGTAGTTGGATAAAAGCCGCCTTGCCAAAAGAGCGCCGAGCCAGGATGCGGCCTGCCACTACAAAGTTCTCATGATCAGCGGCGATTTGCTCTTTGTCTCCATATGCGGCAAAGATGTCGGCTGAGGTGTGCTGTGGTCTGAAATCGTTGGGATAAGGGTTTATACCGACTTCCCAAAGGGTGTCCACCTTGCGGCGGCGTTGAAGCTGGAGTTCGCTGAGCTCTTCCATTGTTGTATGCGGCCTTTCTCAATAAACGGTATTTTTAAAACGTAGAGAAGGACTAATAAAAATAGAACCGAAGTGTTGTCACGTCAAGAAAAAATCTGATTAGCTCGGGTCTTCATTTATGTACTGTATCTTGCGGATAACGTGGTTGCCGCTGTCTGCAACGTAAAGACTTGTCCCATCAGTAGTGATTCCGACGGGTAACCAAAAATGACTTGTAGATTTTTCTTGGCCGGAAGAATAGGTGATGCCTGCTATCTTTTCTACTTTATAAGGGGCGGTCAGGCTTATCTTGCGGATGGTATTGTTGTATGAGTCCGTAACGTATAAACTCGTGCCGTCTGTGGTGATCCCGTTTGGTTGATTAAATCTGGCCTCAGTCCCAACAGTAGCGTCGGCATCATCCCTGCCGGGAAGCGTGCCCGCTTTGCCGGCGATCGTTATGACCTCACCTGTTGATGTATTAATCTGACGGATCGTCCTGTTCATAAAGTCGGTCATGTAGAGGAATTTACCATTAGTGGTGATGTGCGCCGGTTGATTGAAGCGAGCAGTTGACTTGGTGTGATCGTCGGACTGGGTTCCGTCAGAGGATCCGGGGGCATCAGGGTAACCGGCCAGGGTGGTGACGGCATGGTCTGAAATGTTAATTCTGCGGATAGTGTGGTTGCCGATGTCCGTTACGTAAAGATTTTTACCATCCGTGGTGATGCCGAATGGGGTCTTAAAACGGACGTCTGCAGCAACGGTTGAATCAACTGCGCCAGCAATACCGGTGATGCTGCCTATGGTTGTGACAATGCCAATGCTTGTAGTCGGGTCAATCTTGCGGATCACGTTGTTTCCGGAATCAACGACATAAAGAAATGTCCCATCCGTAGTGATGTCGGAAGGATGATTGAGCGTCACTGCAATGTCATTTTCTTTCAGGTCTAGGGTGGTAGCTATTTGGTTAGTCGGGTCTATCTTGCGAATCGCATTGTTGAGGTAATCGGTCACGTAAAAATTTATTCCGTCGGTGGTGATACCCATCGGTCGATTGAATTGAGCCGTTGTTAGTGGCGTAGTCGCGGTGTTATTGTCAGATCCGACAGTGTCGGCAGTTCCGGCAAATGTTGAAACAGAGTAGTTGGTAAATTTGGCCGTTATAGCACCTCCCTGAATGGCTCCACCCATAAGATTGTTGGAAGGAACGGGAGCGAGTTCAGCCACAGAATAGGTAACGGTGTGTTCAGTCGCAGTCGATGAACCGCCACCGCAACCAGCAACAAAAACTGTAGTAATCAATATTGCAAAAAAAGTTACAAACCTCTGCATAAACAACTCCTCATCATATCGTTTCAAACATTATTTTGGTTGATTGAACAAAATACACTTCTGCAATTATGCGGCAGGGGCGCAGTAAAGGCGCCCCTGCCTATTTTTGCTCAGTTGTTTCATCTTTTTTCTTGCGCCGTGCCCGAGGTGTCGGCTCGGATTTTTCTGTGACCGGTTTCAGAGGAGGTACAGTAGCATTTTCGGATTTTTTGATTGCAGCGCGCCGCCGCGGTTTCGGTGCGACCGGAGCCGGTTCGTCCACTACGACTGGTGTGGCCACGGGTGTTGGCGTCTCCGCGGCTGGTTCTGCGGCTTCAGCAGCGGGTTTCTTTTTGGTGCGAGCTGGACGGGCACGTTTCGGCTTCACAGCCGCAGCAGGCGTCTCGAACGGTTCTGTTTGCGTTGGTTCCAATGATGGTGTAGCAGCAGGCGCCGGTGTGGCTGCCTCAACAAGAGATCCTTCGGCTGCTAGAGACGTTTCCTCCAGCCCTTTGCCCCCCTTGCGACCCCGACGACGTTTGCGTTTTTTGGGTTTTGCCGCAGATTCCTCAGCGCCTTCTCCTATCTCCACTACAGCTGGTTCCTGCTCTTCTGACGATTCAGATTCAGGTGATTCTTCGGTAGTAGCCAGCGCCTCCGGATGTTCATCCAGAACCGAGGTTTCGCTGCCAGGCTTCTTTTTCTTGCGGCGGCGCTTGCGTTTCTTACCGCCTTCTGTAGAAATAGTTCCCTCGACCGGTTCTTCATCAACAACCCCGGCTTCTGTGACTTTCGCTTCAGGGGCGACAATCCTGGGCGCCTCATTAGCCTCTGCCTCCGACTTGAGGACATCCTCTATCCGGGGTGTTTCCCGTTTAATTATTTCCAGTTCCAGCTGGTTAAGCAGGAAGGATGTCTTTCCCTTGACGGTCACCTCAATGTCGTAATCATTTTCAATTTGGGTCAGTTCGCGTTTTTTACGGTTAAGCAGATAGTAGGCAACCTCCAGGGGCAAGCCGCCGCGTACCTCGCCTATGGTTCCCTTTGCGGCTGCGGCATGTACCTTGCGCAGGAATGAAACAGCCATGGCCTCCACCGACTTGACCTTGCCGCGTCCTTCGCAGTGGGGGCATTCCAGGTGGATGGCATCGTTTAAGGTCTTGGCAATGCGCTGACGTGACATTTCCATGATGCCAAACTCGGATATCCGACCAAGGTTAACCCGCGCCTTGTCCATCTTGAGGGCCTGTTTGAGGGTTTTCTCAACCTCATGGTTATGCTTTCTGTCTCGCATATCGATGAAATCGATCATGATCAGGCCGCCCAGGTCGCGCAGTCTGAGCTGGCGGGCCACTTCTTCGGCCGCCTCCATATTGGTTTTGAACGCGGTATCCTCAATACCCCTCTCTCCGCTGGATTTGCCGGAGTTTACATCAATACTGACCAGCGCCTCGGTCGGCTCAATGATCAGGGAGCCACCAGAAGGGAGCGCAACCCGCTTTTCGTAGATCTGGTCGATCTGCTCCTCAAGCTGGAAACGGGAGAATATCGGGCGTTTTTCCTTATGCAGCTTTACCAGCTTCTCGCACTTTGGCATGTTTGCGCGGAAGAACTCCTTGGCCTCACGGTAGGCTTCTTTGCTGTCCACCAGCACTTCGTCGATATCGTCGGAAAAGTAGTCCCGAATGAAGCGGATGATCAGGCCGCTGTCGCGGTAGACCTCACCGGCTCCCTTGATATCTGCCGCACTCTGCTTGATACCGGTGTACATTCCCACCAGATTGTCCAGATCCTTTTGCAACTCCTCAGGAGGGCGTCCGACAGCTTCGGTACGGATGATGTGACCGATCCCCTCGGGGATATTCATCCCGGCCACGATCTCTTTCAGCTTTTTGCGATCCCCTTCCCGTTCCACCTTGCGGGAAATGCCGCTGGAATCACTGCCAGGCATGATAACCATATAGCGCCCTGGCAGTGATATATAGGTGGTCAGAGCCGATCCTTTGTTGTCGCGCTCGTCCTTCTCCACCTGCACCAGCAGCTCCTGGCCACGTCGCAGTACTTCCTGAATGCGGGGCCTTCGCTTGTGCTGGTCTTCGGGCACATCATCGCGCCATTCCCAGAAATCCGGGTGCAACTCGCCCATCTGCAGGAAACCCGGTTTGGCTCGCCCTATATCCACGAAGGCGGCCTGCAGGCCCGGCTCCACTCGTAGCACGACCCCTTTGTATATATTGCCCTTGGTCTGCTCCTTGCCGGTTATTTCGACATTCAGCTCCATCAGGCGACCGTCATGCACGATAGCCACCCTGGCCTCCTCGGGGTGCATGACGTTTAACAGCATTTTTTTGCTTGTGACAGTACTCATTTATTACATTCCTTTCAGATGAGACGGGCTTGCATAGACTTATATAAAACTTGTAAATTATATAGATTTTATCACTGAAAGCAAAGGAAAAGGGATTATGCCATCAAATTGGATATTTCAATCCACGTGGTAATACCACACAACAACGGTCTTCCAGAATGTTCTGGAAGACCGTTGTTGTATAATAGGTAGCGAGCGTGGTTTTATTTGAATACAAAACAGATGGTGCTGCGTCAGAGCAACGCGGTGTCATTCCAAACAGAAACGGACCGATTGTCCTCTGGTAACACTTGGTCTGGTACTTGATGACAGCGGTTTTGTTCGTAGATTGTCAATAATGTCGACAGATGTATACGCTCTCAATAAGTATAAAATAAGAATATTTTGCATTGAACTGTTTGAAATTATAAGAACGCAAGTTCCCGCAAAATATTTTTAGTAACGATATATATGTCGATATTGTTTACACTTCAAGCGTTGCACAATATAACTGTTTAAAAAAGCGTTTAAAATAAACTTGTTGGGGCTTGGCATGTTTATTGCGATAAATAAAAAAATTATAATATTTATTTTTACTCACCCCCCCAGTAATGCGCGGCATGATTAAGGAGTGCTTTAATGAAACGATTTGCAACCGTGATATTTTGTTCAATTGTGCTTATCCTTGTATCTATTTCAACCTCTTCGGCTACTCCCATCATCGGTGGTGTATTTGATGGCTGGGACGTTGATCCAATTAGTGCGGTCTCCATCGGCAACGATGGTGTTGCAACCATGAATATTCAGCCCTACGATGACAATGTCACTGCCATCTACCTCTCGAAGTCTTTCACAGGAGTTTCTGCTATCAGCTTCGATGTCAACTTTATAAATGGAGACTTGAGAGTAGTCCCGTTGAGTACGCAAGGATATATTGCAAATTTCCTTCAAGTCTCATTTCTCTCCGAGAGTGGCGAGCAAACAGATATTCTTGGGTATGACAAAAATGGTGTATACGATCTTTCTACTTTAGCAACTATTGCAGTGTATGGTGACTGGTATCATATGGACATAACCAATCTTGGCGGGATAGCCGGCACTCTTTATTTTATCCTTCAAGATATGGGTGATGAATATTATTCACAAGGCCTCGTGCGCAACGTCAACATTACAGAAAACCAGACGAATCCGGTTCCTGAACCATCGACCATGTTCTTGCTCGGAGGCGGGCTTGTTGCTCTTCTGCTGCTTAGATCCCGAAAAATGCACTTTAGGAGCTGTAAATAAATAACATGGCCATCTTGCATCTCATCTTCAGGCCATCTTTGACCGAACTTCAATCACCAAATCCTCAACGTAGCTCTGCTACGTCTGCGGTTTGCCTCAATCAGTTCAGCCAAATCTGACCCGAA
>JBAYZR010000097.1:0-10816 GCA_041672425.1 Pedobacter sp.
TATTTCCGGAGCGGATTTTGAGGTCAGCGAGGGACATCAGCATGTCCACTGATTTTGGATTGACAGCAATCCCCTTGTTGAGGACTGATTCAGCATTTACTGCATCATTTTTTTGAAAATAAGCGGAAGACAGCAACATATAGGCATCGGGTTTGGTAACCCCTTTGCTTATAACTTCTTCCAGAAAAGGTATTACTATATTGAATTCCTTGCGTGCAATGTAGACTGCACCCTTCAGCAGCATTCCGTCTGCGTGATTGGCATCTTTCTTTAGTATCAGTTCCGCCTTTTCCATAGATTTGTCGTATTGCCCTGCTCCAAGCAACAGCTTTCCTATCTGGTAGTGAGCATCAAGATCAGCCGGATTCAGCTCAATGGCTTTGGAAAAGAGACCGTAGGCCCCGCGAAAATTGCCCTCCTTCATGTCGATCAGTCCAAGCATCCGATAGGGATCAGCGAATTTTGGATCAATCTGAACGGCATTTTTGAACTCAAGTTTTGCCTTGACGTAATCAGCTTTTTCGTAGAGGACTTTCCCTTTGTTAAAAAATTTGACTTTCTTTGCATCAGGTCCTGCACATGACGTCATAAGAGATGTGGCCACGAGGAGCAAGAACCATCGAACAAATATCTTCTTCATAATTTATTACCTCCTGATTTATTGATATGTGTCAGTATATTCAGCGTGAAGCCAGTACCAGCAGTGCTGCCATTACAGTCCCGGCAATATAATTGAACTTGCCCCGGAGTTCGGCAAGCAATACCTCGAAGCTGAAGTAGAGCATGATTGTTTTTGCCGCCACAAGTCCATATTGATATTCCTGTAGATGATTGTTCGGCAGGTTGGGAACTGCCACTGCAAGAATAATGATAAGAAAATCCATAGGAGAGCTCTTGAATCCGCCGGTACGCCTGGAGAATTTTGAAATTACCAGGATCAAAACCGAAAAAAGGCCGAACAGCATGTTGAACATCGTTCGTGGAACCCCGTCCAGCCAAATATTCTTGCCGGTTTCACTCAAATAAACAGCAAAGGGGACAAAAAGGTAAATGGTCACACGCAATGTCCTGATCAGCCACTGTTTCGCAAATAGCCAGACCATGCTGATTACCAGCATTGCCAGCAGTGCAGCTATAATAAGGTATGTTGGCGCTTCGTCAGTCAGAAAGCAGGTTACCAGAAGTAGTAACGGGATCCCATACACAAAAACAGGAAAAGCCCTGTTGATTACAACACCTTCACGTTTCAGGAGCCTGAAGCGGCCTGCAATCCGTACGTCGAAAAACTCGAAACGTTTTGCCTTCCAATGGCCTCTGCGAGCCCTGTCGAAAAACACGATAATTACAACTGAAAACACCAAATATTCGATCAAAAACAGCCAGTCTGAATAGTAGCGAAAGAGAAGCGCCGATATGATCAGGAGAGTATGGAGTATATAGATCACCAGTACTGATTCGGCATGGTGCAGTCCAAGACCCATCAGATGATGGTGAAAATGGTTTTTGTCGGCACTGAAAGGAGACCGGCCCTTTGCTATGCGGGTTACCATAACCGTGAGGGTATCGAGAATAGGAAAACCGAGCAGAATGATAGGAAGCGCCTGGCTCAAAGTAGGCGTCTTCTGCGTCAGGTAGATCGATAATGTTGCTGCTGAAAAACCGAGGAATTGGCTGCCGGCATCCCCCATGAATATCGATGCCGGATGGGTATTGAACCTCAGGAAGCCGAAAAGCACCCCGGACAGAGCTAGGGCGATCAAGCCAACGACCTGATTCCCCTCAAGATATGAGAGGTAGGCGATTGCAGCAAAGATAAGCAGGCAGATTCCACCAGCCAGGCCATCCAGTCCGTCGGAGAGATTTATTGCGTTGGTAGCCCCGACAATGGCCAGCAGTGTAAATGGCACAGCAATAAATCCGGGAAGTTGATATCCATCGGGCATAAGCATCCCCAATGAAGTGATCTGGACACCGCCGCCTGCGATAACGATTAGTGCGGCAATAATCTGTCCGGCAAATTTGAACTTGGGAGAGATGTCCAGGATGTCATCGAGCAGACCGAATGCAACCAGGACAGTTGCTCCGGCTAGATAGGTAATTACGAACTGCTCGGCACGGAACCAATATAATAGCGGCACGAAAGTGCCTATGGTCATGGCAATGCCACCAATGCGTGGAACCGGGAGTGTGTGCACCTTTCGTGCTCCGGGCAGATCCACCGCGACATTATAATGAATAGCCAGCACACTTAACGCGCGAGTCATTGCGATGGTGATAAGTATGGCCAGCAGAAGAGTCGAAAGAAAAATCATCGGATGTTCTTGCCAGGGAGATACCCGTCCAGGATAGGTACTGCCAGTCTTACAAAACCTTGCATTCTCGCCTCGGCATCTTCCACCCGCTCAGAAGGTGATACCGGCGTCACCAGGCGCACAAGTGCGCCATCGGTCCTGTGCTGGGTAATGGCGTCCCAGAACACAAAAAACTTGAGTTCCAGGATATTGCCGGGCACTCTTCCACGCTGGGGGAACCAGTAGTAGGTCAATTGCCGTTGCCCATTCTTCTCCATGAAGGCCCTGTTCACCCTGATAGCCCGGTTTTCTTTCCGGCTGTCCAGTTGAATTGAGGTGAGCCCTGATTCCTCGAAATTCCAACCGCTTCCCGGCAGGCACGTGGCAGGCGTGTGAATCGACTCCCCTTTGGTCTGGCTGGCATAGTATGCGGTGTAGAAGTTTATCTCTTTCCCTTTTTCATTTCGGAAATTGACGATAACGTAATCAGACAATTTAAGTGTATCAAGATACATCTGCTCCATTGGTATGATTATTCCGTGCCATACGCCGACAGTAAGGGGAAAGTCGTTCAATGGCCTGCTGATAGGCGTTTTTTGACGGAAATCGATCATATTTGCTGCTGCAACGGTTGCCGAAAGAACGATCAGGGCCACGACGAATCTACCAGCCATTGCTGGCCGGACCGGCTCAGATGCGCAGATGGGAGTGGGAACCTCGCTGGTTGCGGGAGATATGTCCAGGTTATTTTCCGGCAGCAGTTTTTTAAAAAACCAGATTTCAGCGATCAACAACCCCAGACTGAACATGAAGATAAACCATCCGGAAAAATCGTGAAAAAACCCCTCTGCAACCTGTGGCCCGAAGAATTGATACAGAATACCGACCGAAGCGATACGGAGACCGTTGGTGGCAACCGAGATCGGGATGGAAGAGAATACTATCGTAAGACGTTTCCACAACGAAGCATTGTAGTAGTATGCAAGCAGGATGGCCATGGCAGCCAGCGGAACCATATAGCGGATACCGCTACATGCATCCACAACCTGGAGTCTGGTGAAACCCAGATCTATCACATTACCCTCACGAAAGGCGGACATACCCCATAGCTGAATGATACCCACGCCCAACTGCGACGATAGAAGCTTTAGTTTAAGCGTAAGTTGAGTATTGACATAGTTTGGTAAAGGAAACATTGCCAGAGAAAAAAAGATCGGGAACCGGATGATCCTGAGTTTTTCCCATCCGAGTTCAAGCCAGAAGATCCCGGCGATTACCAGCCACATTGAGAAGTACAATGTGAAAAACTCGCCCGACAGTTCGCCCAGCCAGAACAGTGCGATCCCTACGAATATCGGAATGATGCCTTGCCATGAAGGTACTGAAGGCTGTTTGGTAATTTGACGTCGTTTCTCCCATACCAGATAGAGCACAACCAGCGGAATAAGTCCGCTGGAACTGTAATCCTCGCGAGTCCAGTCGACATTAACCAGTCTGTTGAGCGCATCTTTGTAAAGAAGAATAAGTACCGTTACGTATAAGAAGCCTCTGATCCAAGCAAACAGACGATTTTGAGTCACCATTGTCACGGTACCGGTCTCCTGAAAAAAAACCTCTATTTTACATCTCACTAACTGCTTTTGCCATCTGTTCCATCTCGGAGATTTTTTGCCCGAGCCACTGGTGGAGATTACTTGCATTGGCGTAGTTCAAGACGATACCGCAGGGGACATAGCGAACCAGGCTGCTGTTCAGGTCTTTCGGGTCTACATCTGTTAAATCTCCGATAGCACCCGCATCGGTTATGGCGTGGGTCATCTCGTTGGGAAGAGGCTGCCGCTCAAGATAGAAGTTGGCAATCAGTTCGCCGCGTGGCGAAATACCGCCGTGAGCCCCGTTCACATATACCGGGTTGTAATCGTAGGTGAAGATGTACTTGAACGTGAAAGATGAATCGTTGCTGTCATGTGACATGATGATGCTTCCTTTCGTGGTTGAATGTTGTTGAAGTCTAATTCTGTGAGAGGATCTGCCAGATGCGTTCGGAAGCCTTGCCGTCCCAGAGTGTGGGGATTGACGCCTGTTCCTGTTTGGCAAGGCTCCGGGTGTAAGCCGAAATAATTCCCTCCCGCCTTGTTCCAGCGAGCACGTTGGTGCCTGCCGTCACAGTGATGGGGCGCTCAGTGTTGTCCCGTATTGTGACGCATGGCACCCCCAGGGCTGTGGTTTCTTCTTGCAGTCCCCCGCTGTCGGTAAGCACCGCCCTTGCATCCTTCCAGAGAAAGAGGGATTCGCGAAATCCGAGCGGCGGCAGGAGATGTACCTGATTTGAAAAATGGACTCCAAAGGCATCGATCATCTGGCGGGTTCTCGGGTGAACCGGGAAAAATATCTGCTGTTCAGTTGCGAGTTCATTCATCGCAGATGCAATTTCATTGAAAGTCTCGCGGCAGTCCACGTTGGAGGGTCGATGGAGTGTCAGAAAGAGGTAGCTATCGGCACGATTCTTACGTTCATGCGTGTCGAAGTGTTCAACATCCACACCGGAAAGACGATCACATTGATACAGGAGATTGTCTACCATGACGTGTCCCACATTATGGATTCGTTCACTCGGCTTGCCCTCAGCTTTCAGATTCTCGGCGCCGCTCTCTTCAGTAACAAAGAACCAGTCAGAGATAGCATCGGTAACCATCCTGTTGATTTCTTCCGGCATGGCCAGGTCAAAGCTTCGCAGCCCCGCCTCCACGTGTGCAACCGTGATCTGAAGCTTTTTGGCAACGATGCTACAGGCTAGAGTCGAGTTTACATCCCCCACCACTAGCACAAGGTCGGGCCGCTCTTCGAGACAGACTTGTTCGAAGGTAACCATGATTCTGGCGGTCTGTGCAGCGTGTGAACCTGAACCACATTCCAGGGAATGGGCCGGCGCAGGTATGCCCAACTCCTCAAAAAAGCCGTGAGACATCTGATGGTCGTAATGCTGACCGGTATGGACAATTTGACATTTCACTCGATCATGAGCCAGAGAGGCACGATAGATTGGTGCAATTTTCATAAAATTCGGTCGGGCTCCGGCGATAAGCAGGACTTTCATAGTTCACCTCTTGATGAAAATATTCAGCGCAAGAACTCAAAGGCCCGGAAGGGGTCACCAATCCGGGCCATAGTATCATGTTAGTTTTGAGGTTGCGTTACAGTGAGGTAAATGTTTGATGAACAAATACAGCTCATTGAAATATCAATTCAATTTTTCTGAGAAACACCTGGAAGGCGAATATCGGCAGAACTCGTTGGCGTGCTATGCGTTTTGGCTCCGATACCAGACGGTAGAACCATTCAAGATTCAAGTTGCACCAAAATTTGGGGGCTCGCTTCACCGTACCGGCGATAGTGTCGAGAGTACCACCTATCCCCTGACAGACTCTTACGGAATGAAGTTGGACTGCGTACTTCGCAAACCAGTTTTCCTGTCGTGGCGAACCGAGTGCAAGAAACAGGATCTGGGCGCCGGATGCGTTAATCTGTTCAATCAACCTCGGAGTGTCTTCCGGAGAAACATATCCGTTGGCGCGACCGGCAATTTTAAGGGAAGGGTAGCGATTCTGCAACGTTTCCATAGCCTTGGCATTTACCTCCTCCTTAGCTCCATAGAAAAAAACCCGATACCCTTTTTGGGCAGATAAACGGCAGATTTCTTCCATAAACTCAACGCCTGGAACACGAGACAGTTTGACTCTATAGAGGATTCGGGCAGCTATCACTACACCGATACCATCCGGAATTAACAGATCGGCCTCACTGAATACCTTGTGGAGGTTCGGATCACGAGGTACTGAGAAGTTTTTCTCCGGGTTGACTGCAAAGATGCTATGGGGTCGTCGGTCGCCTTTTTCGACAAAGTGTTCAACCTTTTCAAGTGCGCCTCTCATTTCAACCGGATCAACCCAAATATTCAGTATTTTTAGACGGTTATCGTGCTGCGACATAGTTTGCCTCCTCTACTCACAAATCGTTATCCGGGTTTCGAACTTTACCTCTGACGGAGCACCTCTCTTAATAACCTGAAGTACAGGGGACGGCACATTTACGTTATATGCGGGAGAAAACCATCCCAGTGGTGGATTTTCTTCCCCCCGATGAAGACTGAAATTGCCGTTTGACAGTTTAAACATTATTTTATGGCCATTGCATTCAGCCAGCCAGCTATTATCATGTTTCATTACAATGACTGCTGGATGGAAATGATAATTGATCTCAAAGGTATGTAAACCACTTCCAAGAAAATGATCAGATATTACCCAGGAACCATCCGAAGTATTCTTGATTGACCTGAAGTGGCGCACCTGTCTGGCCAGCCTGCAATACCCATCGTGACTCGCCTCTATCAGCAGGTTGGATTCTGATTCAACTACCTGCTCCAAGTTACTGGAGAATGGTTCTGCCCAGATGAAGCCGGTCGCCTGAACGGCCTGATCCAATCCGTCGACGGTAACTGTATTATGTGCTCTGGTACCTTTGAAGTAGCGACGGAAAGAGGGAATTCCGTTATAGCGGTAGGTCCCGCAATCGACCAAAAATGGGGTCTCACAAATAGACAGGGTTACAGAGAGCGCGTCAGCATGGCCGTGGTTGTACAGGGGGGCCATCCCTAATGGCCCATGATCAAAGGTCAGGAGCGTATCTCCTTTACCTCTCACAACGGTATAGCCTGATGTACTGAAGGTTCTATGCGAGCGAAGTTGATCTTCCACCATGAAGTGTCGTTGCGGGAAAAGACCTGGCGCAATGGCGTGCCCGTCGTCGCTGTCACCAATGGCCGGCAATCCTTCGACACCCTGAAATGCATGTAGAAAATTTTCACCTGCCTGAAGGCGCTCTTTAAAAGCTGTACAATCATGGAGACAATTACTTTCCAGAAAATCAACGACCAGCCAGTATTGATCAAGTACGAACCGGTGATAGGCAAATGATTGCTCCGCAGGCCCCCCATCAGTTAATACTTGGTGATGGAGTTCCTGATACAGAAGGTCTATGGCTCGTTTAAGCCAGCGTCTGCCTGTTGCGTGCCCCCTGTACAGAGCCCCGGCGAATACCAGACCAACGCATTCGCACACCGTGTGATTACCAAGAGATGAGTAAAGCGAAAGTCGTTGCTCAATCCACCATGCATGATCATAGATCGCTTCCAGTAAGCGCAGGCGGTCGTTGCGTGTTAGACAATCGAGATGTTTCAAGGTAAAGAAAAATGCAGTAATCCTCAGACCGCACTCCATGGCCGACAGGTAGTGGGGGCCAGACAGGAACGGATTGTCGGTAAGCCACTTCATAATTGTATGGTGGGCATACTCACTAACGTCAGTCCTACTTACCGATTCACTGCCTTCCTGAAGCAGCCAGGCCATCATCAGTGTGAGATGCTGCAATCGTGCCGGTTCCCACAGCGACCGTATATCACAAGCCAACTCGCCGGGTCTGATGTCTCCATGATAGATGTTTTGTAAACGGCCTTCGCACTGATGTATCAGTGCTTGGTCAGTATTAAGACAAAACCGGAATCCCTCCAGCAGTGACCGTATTGTTTCAGCGTCCACTGACCCGCATATTTCAGGTGCGGCCAGCGTCTGAAACTCAGCGGCCTCTAATGGCGGTTGCTCAACAAGGGCCTTTTTACCTTTCAAAAATAAGCGCTTGGTCTTCTTTTCTCCCACAAGGAGCCTAGCCCGATGAAACAGTTCCTGAGGTGATGAATTCTTAAGCCTTGCATATATAAAACGGAGCGAACTCATAATAACGTTACTGTGTTACGAATCAGGATGAAACAGATGGTAGAAAAATGGGCCATGACTACTCAACATCCTTTATGGCCTTGGGAACGTCAGAACCACGAGACGATATCGAATAAGGCACTCGGCAAAGAATAAATGTTCCATATAACGTTCAGATTTGGTTCGGAGTTTGCCGTGCCGATTGAGCAAAACCGCAGGCGTAGCAATGCTACGTTGAGGATTTTGCGATTGAGGCGCGGCGAAATACGGCCCAAAGATGAAATGTAAGATGGAATGTTTATTCTTTGCCGAGTGCCTAATCATAATACGGCCCCTGATAATGATTTTACCGGATTGCCACGGGTCGCCAGGAATGCAAGAGCAAGAGCCGCAATAGTGGCAAGAGGCAGTGGAAGCCCCGGGACCGGTTCAGCTGTTGACGTGGCTACTGATAATGAATGCATCGCGTTATTATTGGCAGGCACAGGGTCTGTAGTGGTTGCAGAAACCTGGGCTGTGTTCAGATAAAGTCCCGGCAGGGAGAAATGAAGCATTATCCGGGCAGTGACAATCCCGTTTGAGGGGAGTGTGCCGAAAGAACAATTGACTGTTCCGGATGCTTCAGAACAACCGACCGGAATAGAATCAACGATTGAACCTGAGGGCAAGGTATCAACAATGGTCAACCCTGTTGCGGGAGAAGGGCCGTTGTTGGTGGCTACAAGATCATAGGAAACGGTTTCTTCCTTGAAAACCGGTTCGCTTGGCCCTGACATGGAGAGAGACAGATCAGCCTGTTGCTCAAGCGACCAGTTTAGCTGCAACTGCCCTGTGACGCTGTTATATCCGTCAACAGCTATCTGGTATGAAGTCCCGGCCTGGGCAGTAAACGACACGCCGCTGGTGTTGCCAATAGATCCGTCATTATCGTTTGCCGCTATGCCGGCAAGATCGTTTATGGCTATTCCGGTGTAAACTGCCAGCAAAGTATCGAAATTGCTGCCGTGGGTATTGATCGAAGCAATACCGGTTACAGGCGCTGTCCAGCTCCACCATACGGATTTACCGCCGGGGTTGTTAGCATGGTTTGGCTCACCGTACTCCTTGGTGGCATTCAGGTTGATCGCGGAGATCTGGCCCGTTTCACCAGCCATTTGTGAGAGATTTGCAAACATGTCGTTGGTCGGTGGGCTGATGGCTGCCTGTAGGCTAAGGCGCGGCTTGGTGATATTGTTGCGAATATCGGTAATTGAAATACCACTGGACGTCAAGCGCCCGACTGTCTGGTCCAGTGTGTCAGTTGGATAAACCGCTCTCATTACTGCCACCGCACCGGTGACATGCGGCGCCGCCTGAGATGTTCCGGCCATCTGAATATTGGCGGCTGTGATGAATGCGCCCGGGGCGAGCATGGTCAGGAAGTATGCGCTGTTGGAAAAACAGGGAATTTTGTCCGCTCCTGTGGAACTGTCGGTACAGCCGGAACTCCAGGTATAAGGCCCACCCCAGTTGGTATCGTAAACCGCCCCAACCGAAACGACTCCCGGGGTACATGCGGGACTGGACATCCCGTCAGTCAGCGCTGAATTGCCAGATGATGCGACCGGAACGATACCGGCAGCCCGGACATTGTTTATCGGGATCAGAAAGGGGTTGGTACGCCATTTGTTGCACGGTGAAGTATAGTATCCACCATCGCCCAGACTCATGTTCATGGCCACAATATTATAAGCGCTCTTGTTGGCGATGGCCCAGTTGATACCGGCGATTATCCAGTCGTTGTCTGAAGCGCCATCGGAAAAGGTGTTGATTGCGGCAATCCGCGCACCAGGGGCAACGCCGACAGCGATGCCGGCAACATTGGTTCCATGCCCTCTGGGGTCGGTGTTGAGAGTGATATTATTGCCTGTGACATCTACGGAGGCAATAACCTTACAGCCGACGGGAACACCCGGTGCGCTGCATAAACCGAAAGTCGGCAGGGTATAGTTGATTCCGGTGTCGATGACAGCAACAGTTGTACCGTTGCCGTTCATTCCTGCATTGGCGGTCGCAGGCTGGTTGATGAATGGCAGGCTGTAGGCAAGGTGCGGATAGATGGGGGTGTTTGCGTAGGCAGCAATTACACCCGGATGCTGAAGGTATCTCTTCAGGGCGGCTCCGGAATGGAAACGCTTTAACGCCATCGGAAGGTGCGAATAATCGGACAATGTTTCCGTTTCATTCCGTGCAAATCCGGTGTCAACATTATCTTTCAGGTTGTGGTACCTGCGGGCCTTGAAAGCGAGTATTGACTCATCGTCATGTTTCAATGCCCTGTATTGGCGCATTTCCCTGCTCTCCCTTTCCACATCCTGGTCATCATAAAGGACTATGATATCCTGCGGGATACTGGCATCAAGACGTTTGACAATTGTGTCGGGAACATCGGACAGATCGAAGGCGGCAGCATGCTGACCACAGAGCAGCATGAAGATGCTTGTCAGGACGCAAAAATAAAGGATTTGCTTGAATACTCCAACGGATGTTACCACCACGAATCCTCTGCCTATAATAGAAAACGGCGTCGGCGATTTCTCCCCGATACATGTCCTTACCCTGAGCGGATCGTCTGACACGGCCTCATATATTCGATATGCCGAGTCTTGATCTTCCAGGTAAGGCACTCGGCAAAGAATAAACATTCCATCTTACATTTCATCTTTGGGCCGTATTTCGCCGCGCCTCAATCGCAAAATCCTCAACGTAGCATTGCTA
>JBAYZR010000098.1:0-10766 GCA_041672425.1 Pedobacter sp.
TGTGGCGGGATAGGCATCAACGCCCTGGCCCAGTCGTGCCCCCAGATAGTTTGAAATGGCTCCGTCGTAGGCGGCGGTATGTTGGAAAACCTTGACCGCAAGACCGAAATTGGTTTTCGCTGAAATAGCGCCGGTGTTGGCCCTCATCTCGTCCACAATAGTTATATAATCGGTTGAATCCACCAGGACGGTCACATCAGGATAGTTTTTGGCAGCGGAGCGCAGCATGGTGGGGCCGCCTATGTCAATGTTCTCGATGGCGTCCTCCAGGTGACACCCTTCCTTGGCCACCGTAGCTTCGAAGGGATAGAGGTTGACCACCACCATATCGATGTTCTCTATGCCGTATTCCTTCATCTTGGCTACGTGTTCGGGATTGCTGCGCATACCCAGCAGGCCGCCATGCACCTTGGGATGCAGGGTCTTAACCCTGCCGTCCAGCATCTCAGGAAAGCCGGTGAACTCGGAGACATCCTTGACGGTCAGCCCAGAGTTGCGCAACAGCTTGGCTGTCCCCCCGGTGGAGATTATCTCCACGCCATATCCGGCCAGTACTTTGGAAAACTCGATGATACCCCTTTTGTCGGATACACTGATTAACGCCCTGGTTATCTTCGCCATTACTTGATACTCCTTGAATGTAGTTTTATTCAGTTGTATTGAAAATGTGTTTAAGTGTCATTGATGCGGGAAGTCTATATGTCTCATAAACATTGTTTCAAATAGCGGCGTGCCGGAGAGGGGCAGCACTCGAAATCGCTCTCCCAGACGCTCCACTGAGTAGAATTCGTCGTTGGTTATCAGGGCCTGTTCAACGCCGTTTAGCGACCCTTCAGGGATAAAGCGGGTAATATGTACCATGCCTTTATCGAAAATTCCAATGCTTTTAAGCCATTCCGGCTGCAAAACCGCTCCGAAAGATCCCGTCAAAAGTACATCGCGTAAGTCCTGATAACGTATACGCGCGTGTTCGGCCAGTACCTCCATGCCTGCCCGGATAGCCCCCTTGGCCAGTTGAATCTGGCGGATATCGTTTTGGGTGAGCAGAAGCTGTCGCTGTGCGTCCCGGTAAAGCACAAAGGCGGATGCAGCATCATGGTTGATTATCCGTGCCGCCAGATTTGTAGGGATTTCTGCATTGCCCCGCAGTCTGCCCCCCGCTTCGAGGATATCATGTTGCAACAGTTCGCTGACCGTTTCGATTGCCGCCGAGCCGCAGATACCCTCAGGCAAGACATTTCCGATTATCTTCAGTTTTATTTGTTCATTCTCGATGTGAACGGAACTGATGGCGCCCGGCAGGGCTGCCATGCCACAGGAAAGGTTGCCGCCTTCAAAGGCCGGCCCAGCCGCGGCCGAGGATGACCAGATGGTCTCTCCCATTATCAGCGCCATTTCTCCATTGGTGCCCATATCCAGGCAGAGGGTGGCATTGCCTGGTGTCGCACCGTACAGAAAGGCTACGGTATCGCCGCCCACAAAACCACCCGGCATCGGAAAAACATAGACCTGTGCCTCTCCGTCCCAGTTCAGCGCACTGGCAATAAGACGTGTGCCGGTAGTATGAACCGGCCTGTATGGTGGAAAAGCCAGCGATCTGACTGGTAGCCCCATCAAGAGATGCTGCATGGCAGGGTTTCCGGCAATAGCGACCTGTTTTACTTCGCTCCAGGTTATGCCGCATTTCTTGCATAACTCATGTGCCAGGCGCAGCAATTCGGTGCGAATCAGTGCCGACAGATCCTGTAATACATCATCGGATTTGACCGCCGCATCCAGACGCGACACCACGTCGGCTCCATATCTGCGCTGGGGATTCATGCTGCCGGATATCGCCAGACGCTTTCCGCTCTCCAGGTCAATAAGCGATGCTGCCAGGGTTGTGGTGCCAAGGTCAACGGCAATAGCGTGCATAGAGTATCAGACCACCTCGATCATATGTGATTGTGAAGACAGGACAATCCCGATTTTACGCGCAAATATTCCCTGCTCGACAGCCTTTTCCAGAAAACAATGTGCATCAACAGGAGAAAAGGTGATTAATAATCCTCCGGAAGTCTGGGGATCAAAGAGCGGTAGAAGCTTATCGGCAGAGAATTTGTTAAAAGTGCAAAGCGTAATGTAATGGTCGCGGTTACGGTAGCATCCTGCCGGAACCATGCCGTCTGCTACCAGCCCGGCAACGCCGTTCATCAACGGAATCGAAACAAGCTCCAGCTGAAGGGTGGCCCCTGCTCCACGAGCCATCTCGCTGGCATGACCGATCAAACCAAACCCAGTCACGTCGGTAGCCGCAGTGGCATTGCAGACTCGCATCAGATCAGCTGCTGCACGGTTGAGGATGGTCATCCAGCGGCTGGCCTCGATAATGGATTCTTCCAACGCCATTTCGCCTTTGATAGCGGTTGAGATGATCCCGGTTCCCAGCGGTTTGGTCAGAATAATCAGATCACCGGGCTGGGCAGTTGAGTTGCGAATGATTTCATCCGGGGCGATCAGGCCGGTCACGGACAGGCCGTATTTCAGTTCGTCATCCTCCACGGTGTGGCCGCCTACGAGACAGACGCCAGCTTCTTGCAGAACGCTCTGTCCACCTGCCAGGATTTCCCTAAGGATCTCTCCAGGTACGGAACAGGCCGGGAAAAAGACCAGATTCATGGCGGTGACAGGGCGGGCGCCCATGGCATAGACGTCGGAGATTGCATTGGCGGCGGCGATTCGACCGAAGGTGAATGGGTCATCCACCAAAGGGGTGATGATATCGGCTGTCTCCACCAGGGCACAAGTCGGCCCAATCCTGTAGACCCCGGCATCATCAGATGTTTCCGGTCCCACAAGCAGGTTTTGATCGCGGTATGCCCAAAGCCCATCCAGGGCTTTCGCCAGGCCTTCAGGGCCCAGTTTGGCGGCTCAACCAGCGGCTTTAACCAGCTGTGTCAGTTTGATCATAATTTTACCGTACCTTTAGAAGTGACAGGGTTTGACTGGCTCATGGGAATACAACTATTTTAAATAGATTCTCGGCACCCGCTTGCTGATGCCACAGAAAATCTCGTAGGGGATGGTTCCGGCCGCTGCGGCCAGTTCCTCGGCATGGATACAATGGCCAGCGCTGTCAGAGCCAATCAGCACGACCTCGTCACCAACGGCGGCTCCCGGGATCCCGGTTACATCCAGCATGATCCAGTCCATGCAGACCGTGCCTGATACCCGTGCCCTCTGTCCATTCACCAGCGCTTCGCCCCGATTGGTAAGTGTGCGGGGATAGCCGTCTGCGTATCCGACCGGGACACTGGCGATCAGGGTTCTGTTGCTGGTGATGAAGCGGCGGGCATAACTGATGGTGGTGTTTGCTTCCACCCACTTGAGCATGGCGATGCGACTTTTCAGGCGCATGACTGGTTGCAGATTGAGTTTCCCCTGGAAGTCAGGCGATGGGATAGCTCCGTAGAAGGCAATGCCGGGTCTGACCATGTTACAGCCGGGAATATCACGCAGCAGTGCCGCGGCGCTGTTGGCGATGTGAACGTATCGCGGTGCGAAGCCTGTCTTGCGGGTTTCAGCCAGCACCCAGGCAAAACGCTCTGCCTGGGTGCTGGTGAAGTGCTGACCTGACTCATCCAGTTCATCGGCACTGGCAAAGTGTGATATGATCCCCTCCAATGAGATGTTGGGCAGCTTCTTCAGTTCCATGAGAAATGCAGGGGTATCTGCGTATTGAATCCCCAGACGCCCCATACCTGTATCTATCTTGAGGTGAACCTGCGCTTTGCGAAATAGTTTGCCCGCGGCTTGATTGAGGGCCTGGGCCTGCTCCAGGGTGAAAACGATGGTGGAAAGATTGTAACCGATGCATTTGCGCTCCTGGCCGGGATAGACTCCGCCCAATAGCAGGATCGGTTTGTCAATGCCGGATTTACGAAGCTGAATCCCCTCGGCAAGGAAGGCTACGCCAAAGGCGTTAACTCCCAGACTTTCCAGCTCACGACTGATGTCCATGAAGCCATGACCATAGGCATCAGCCTTGACCACAGCCAAAATCTCGGCCTTGCGGGGAATGGATGACCGGATCACCTGAAAGTTGTGGCGTAGTGCACTGAGATCAATCTCGGCAAATGTGGGTCGGCTGTCGTACAAAACCGTTACGCTCCTTTTTGCACTGCATTTGATTGTTACCCCGCGTTTTTTACAGTAAGGTCAAATAGTTACCGGTTCATATTTTTCAGATAGTTCTTGATACCCCCCTCAAAAATTTCTTCAATTTCGTTCTTAGGATGGTCGTTCATATAACTATTGAAATACGAATAAAACGTCAGAATAATTACAGCAAATACAACTAAATATATGACTCTTTTTAAAGCTGAGACCCATTTGATTCCAGCAAATGTAAGTTCCTCATACCCACGCTGTTGATCTTCATCGTAAAAACCCCGGAACAGATAATTCTCGCGAAGCTGGCGAATACGCTTAAGCTGAACATTGGAAATGTAGTTGATGATGGCGTCACGATCACGTTCGTTAATAAAAACAAACTGCATAGCGATATTGTAGTACTCATGGTCCACTCCAGCGGCATAGTTGCGATTTGCAAATACCACCCGCACCACAGCATCCACAATGCGTGGCGGCAAAGGTATCAGTATCTCCAGCAGAGCATATTCTCCATGTTTTAAATTCTGATGGGAGATGATGCGTATACCACCTCCACTGATATTTGCGGCAAGTGGTATAATAGTATCCCAGCTGTCGTCATAATCATCCATTGTTTCTTGGTGCGGTTCCTGGGGAAGCTCGGCACTTTCAACGAGCAAACTGCTGTCCCAACGCTTCTCCTTATGCGCCAACTCTTCAATATGGCGCTGTTCGCGCCGCGCTATCCATTCACGCTTGAGAATGTCAGGGTTCTGCTCGCGGAGGATATAGTATTTAATCGGGAGAAATGCATCAATCCGGTAAAATTCACGAAGCTCATCAGAAACTATCTCTCCGATCAGGCGAAGCAAAATCTCCCGCGCATGCCCTTCAATGACTATGATGGCACGGCAGGAAAACCCGGAACCCTCATGTCCCCCCCGAATATCGAGAATCTGACCCATATGAAGGCTTACATTGACCGGCAACTGATCACGGGAAAGCTGCAACGTGACAAGATCCTCGTCTATATTATGAATTACGGCCCAGTCAAGAAAGACCTCGGCGTTGGGCATGGGGATACCAACACGGACCTTCATACCGGCTGTAAAATAGTTGGCGTATTGCTCCATATCACTCATGGTTAAGTGACCTTCTGAAACGATTGATTGAGTTATTCACTGGTGTTGCTGAAACCATACTTCAATCGCAAAGCTGACTTGATCTCCGCAGGCACGAAACCGTCAATGGCGCCATTGAGAGCGCAGACCTCTTTGACAATGGAGGATGAAAGGTAGCCATACTGGATCGAGGTCATCATAAAGAGAGTTTCTATCTCATGGCCAATGGTGCTGTTCATCTGGGCAATCTGAAATTCGTATTCGAAATCGGATATGGCACGCAATCCCCGAATAATGACATGTGCCTTTTTGGAGGATACGTAATCTATTAGAAGTCCTGTAAAGGTGTCAACCGTTATCCTCTTCTCATCCTTTAGAAGACCTTGGATCATCCCGACCCGTTCCTCCGTAGTAAAGAGAGAGTTTTTAGATGAGTTCGAGGCCACAGCAACGATGATTTCATCGAAAATCGTCAAGGTGCGTCGAATAATGTCAAGGTGGCCGTAGGTAATAGGGTCGAAGGAGCCGGGGTACACAGCAATCTTTTTCATTCTCTCTCCAGTGTATAAAAATCCAAGACCGTGTCACCATAGATCCGGTGGTCACTCTTGACGAATTTCCCAACATGATCCGGCAGGGGATTCCGTACGTCACTTTCGGTGACAAAAAGCCCCCCTACTTTCAGGAGGGATCGATTACACAGTGTTTCCGCTACGACAAAATACAGGTTTGAAGCATACGGCGGATCGAAAAAGACAATATCAAACTGATCCCTTTGTGCGGCCAGCAGGTTCAATGCCTTGATTGCATCCAACTCCAAAAGATCGGCACGCACATCATAACGTACCGCAGACAGATTTTTATTCAGGACAACCAGCGCATTCCTGTCGTTTTCGATAAAACAGCAGGATGCCGCCCCCCTGCTGAGGGCTTCAATCCCCAAACTGCCGGTACCAGCACAGATGTCCAGCACTCTGGCGCTTTCCAAAGCAAACCGGCTCTGGATTATACTGAAAAGCGCCTCCCGGACACGGTCGGCTGTAGGGCGCGTATGGGTTCCACGTGGCGCAGCAAGCCGCGTTCCCCGTGCGCTCCCTGCAATCACACGCATACCGGCATCCCCTATTCTCTTAATAAGTTCCAATTTGTGAAAACTACCTCAAATCGATATTAGCGTCAAGCTGCAACGGTCGAACATTCATATAATTACGTCCAAAAGACAAAATATGTTGAAAATAGCCGATACATCGATACAATGCGATGAAAATGAAGTTTTGACGTATATCAATCCGTTTATTCCTCCCTTATCCTGTTTATCAGGGTGATGAAATGGAGTTCACACATAATGACCGTTCCCCTGAATCGTATCACCTGTCGGCTGGTATTTATCGCCTGCCTGCTTCTTGTTGCTCTTCCAGCCCCTGCTGTGGCCGTTCAATGGCAAAAGCTCGCCCAAACAAAGCGCCATTATGTGGCCCTTGATATCGACTCGATCAATCTCACCACTCTTGGCAGGCTGACCGTATGGCTCCGGTTCACACCTTTGGGGGAATATCAACGCAAACTGGCTTCCTCCGAGTTTGGCAAAAAGGATTATCGCCGACACCTGGAGTTCTATGAGGTCGATTGCAGTGACAACAGTGCAGTCTTGGGGTTGACCGATATCATCGGCCCAGCAGGCAAGAGATTGGAACGGCTCCAAGGCGGTGTTCAGCCCGACGCCATCATTCCCGGCTCAGTACTAGAAAAGGCCGCTCAAAAAGTCTGCCCGGTACTGGAGGATGAGAATGTGGAAGCGGATGAAGTTCCCGATGCGACCGAACCAGCGGACTACTCCGACAGCCAGACTTCGCGGGAAACAGAGCAGCGCATCACAGTTGCGATACAGCGCACAGAGAAAGAGCCCGCAAATTTCGAGGCATGGACTGAGCTTGGCAACGCCTATTACGATGCTGATATGCCTCGTCAGGCCATTGATGCCTACAATCGTTCTCTGGCACTAAAGCCCGACAACGCCGATGTGCTCAACGACCAGGGCGCCATGTATCGACAATCAGAAAATTTTACACAGGCTCTTACGAACTTTGAAAAGGCGTTTACTATTGATCCGAATAATCTGGAAAGCCTTTACAACATGGGTTATGTCAATGCATTCGACCTCAATCGTATGGAATTAGCCCTGGATATCTGGCGACGATATCTGGAACACGATCACTCAAGCGAAACAGCAAGCCAGGTACAGTCATTCATTGATCGCTACAGCAAGCAATGACCCTGGTTTCAAAGCCATACATGCCCCGCGCAACGACTCGTGCCACCGAACAACGCCAATTGAGCTAAGGAGCTGTAAAAAAATAACATGGCCATCTTGCATCTCATCTTCAGGCCATCTTTGACCGAACTTCAATCACCAAATCCTCAACGTAGCTCTGCTACGTCTGCGGTTTGCCTCAATCAGTTCAGCCAAATCTGACCCGAATCTGAGCGCAATATAACCAAGTCATTTATTTACAGCTCCTAAAGCAATTGTAAGAAGATGCAGACCATGATATCTATAATTTTATATTGCGCCCGTAGCTCAGCTGGATAGAGTCCCTGGCTTCGAACCAGGTGGTCGGCAGTTCGAATCTGTCCGGGCGCGCCAATAAAATAAAGGGCTTACGGTTTTTTCGTAGGCCTTTTTTCTTTATATATGGTTCTTGTTGCCGTTTTGTTGTCGGCGAGAGGTTTGGCACAAAGGAATCAGCAGTCTCACAGGCAAGCCGAAGATTTGCACAGGTTTTGGAGAGTGATAAAGAATTGTTAAAACAGATTGAAACAATCAGAAAGACCTTTAAAATATGAATTGTGGAGGTTTGACACTGTTCCTCCCTTTCACGTCCGGTTTGATGAGGGGGGGGCAGGGTGAAACCTGTTCCCTACTCTACCCAGAGCTTTTCCGGCAGCATCACAAACCACTTTAACAAGGTATTCTATAACGTTATTCATCTAACTTTTTCCTGGGGAGTACAGTCTTCAAGTAGTCGTCTGTTGCCTCAAAAACCGGATCGACTTGATTTAACTTCTTCATCAGAGGAATAACCTTGGTTCGCACGCCCATACCTCGGGAATCGACATACCCATAGTCACGCAGGATATCCATGATCAGGGTATTCCTTGGCGAGCGTTGCCCGGCCACCATTTTGGTGATGGTCATTGAATTTTGAAGCTTACCGGGACTGACAACTTCCAAGCGATCAGAGTAATTCGTCACCTCTATGTCGATTGACCTTGTCCAGTCCCTGTGAACCAAGGCATTAATGACTGTTTCTCGAATGGCTTCCCATGGATAATACCAAATCTTTTCTCTACGCATATTTTCATCAATTTCAGATGATTCCTGAGAGATAAAAGGCTCTATAGTGGAAGCAAACTTCTCAATCAGACCGTCATCAACCAACTGTTTTTGCCCGGATTCAGTGACTTGCCACCGTCCAACCAGAGGCGCATCCAGTACCACGTCAAGCAGAGCCTGATACTCTTTGTCGTCCCCAGCAAAGGCCATCACACGCAGACCTGCTTGCCGAAGAAACCGCCTGGGGTTAATACCAAAACACACCAAACCTGCTACCGAACATACCGTATTCCCCATACCGTCTTCAGCCATAAGCCCCAGGCCCAGCAACCGCTCTATCCATTCAGAATCAGCACCAGGTATTTCCGGATCTTTGATGATTGTCCGCAGATAATAATCAAGCCTGTTTGTATCTATATTGGCCAATGAGGTACCCGTGACCGGTAACACTTCAACATGAAGCAAACCACCACTTTCGAAAAGGCGAAGTTGCTGTTCCCGACTCGCCAATTCAGATCGATCACCCATGCGGATATAGACATCTTCCCGGTTGTTGTGGCGCATCACATAGGGCTTCGATATCCCCGGCGCCAGCGTTATTACACCAACTCGCATATTCTGTTCAACGATTATTTCTTCATAGAATGGAATAATCTGGGGATGCACTTTATCCCTGAATACATTCAAAACCCACTCTTGGGTCTCTTTGCGCTGAAGACCGGTTATCATTCCGTCATCCTCCACTCCCAGAAGAATGCGTCCGCCCTGCACATTGGCAAAGGCAACGATTTCTTTGGCCAATTGTTCAGGGCGGATATCGTCTCGCTTGAATTCCACCCCGGAACTCTCGCCGTTGGTGATTATTTCCAATAGTTCCGACTTAAGCATAATTAACCTCAAAATCCGTATTTCGCTTTCCTCTGATTGAAAGCTGCTTTCCCACCTTCAAGAATAATTGCGGCCTTATCTCTAACTTTTGCCACATCAATCGCTCCCTGCGCCTCAACAGGCATCAGTGCCTGGCCTTCTGCTGCCTCAAATACCCCGATCCACTCCGCATCACCGAACACTGGTATGTTGGCGTTATGGGTGGCAAAGATGAACTGACGGGCAATTTTGGCAGAGCGCAACTCAGCCACAATGCGATCTGCGATGAACGCATTATCAAGATTGTCTTCGGGCTGATCCATAATCAAAGGATCCAGGTTCTGCAAAAGCAGCAGGTGCAGTATCGCCGTGCATTGCTGGCCGGTGGAGAGTTTGTCCAGTGGTCTAAAGTTTTCCTGACCTTCATGGGCGGTATTCAATTCGATATTAATCAAATCGGGCAGTTCCAGCTCTTCGAGCTGCAGAATCTGGTTCGGCGACAGTCGCACCAGCGCATCCGCCACTGTAGGAGTCACCCCCCAAGTGCTACGTAGTGAATCGACCCCCATCCGCACCTTTTCAGCCAGCTTAACCGGCGAAAAATCATCTACCTCTTTAACCCAGGCAAGCCTGGCTTCGCCCACCCCATCCAGCTTGCAACCTAACAAAAAGTCAATCACCGGCCTGCGATCAGATTCCGCTTTGACCTCCAGCCGGAGCTTTCCATCGAGACGTTTATTGAGCTTTTTCAACGAACGGGCAAACTGCGCTGAACGATCCGCCCGTGTTGCAGACAATTCATCCAATGTCGATTGGCGTTGTTTTTGAAGCTCGGCGCTCAGCGTTTTATGATTTTCTATCAATATTTTTTTAGGACGAATGCGCTCAATTTCTTTCATCAAACCTTGAAATTCCAAGCCAATCTGCCTACCTGTTTTTCCTTCGCTGGAGGGGAGATCCTTGAAAGTTTTTTCAAGGATTCCTTCTTCTTGTTGAATACCGGCGTTTAGTTCCTGAGCAAGCTTTTCAATGTTCGCTTTCGCGACGGTATATTTGCTCTGCCATTGGCTCAACAGGGTTTCTGCATCGACACGCAGTGCATCCAATGCCGTTTTCATCTTGCGCAGACCGTCCGCATGAGGAAGCTTTTCAAGCGAGACCTCACTCAGAAAAATAGTATCGGACAGGCTATCACGCACGGTCTGGAAAGCCTTATCGAGATTTGGCCCCTCCTCATCCAGCACGCGTTTTAACAGGCGTTTCTCCGTTTCAAGAAGCGGCACTATTTTCAGTTTATCTTCCAGCCCCAAACT
>JBAYZR010000099.1:0-10748 GCA_041672425.1 Pedobacter sp.
TTTAGGAAAATCCACAACGTTGAGAGTACCGACCAGATTGCCATCGACGGTCACCACCCCTTTGGCATCGACCTCAACATTGCTGCCCTGAACGCGGATCACCCCGTTCTGCCCCATAACCGGGAAACCATCCGTCGTCACGAGGGTTCCGTCGGCAGACAAACGGAAGTTCCCCTGACGCGTATAGGCTTGGCCATCGGGGGTGTTGACCACAAAAAAGCCGTCCCCATCAATCGAAAAGTCAAAGATATTGCCAGTCTGGGCCACCGGACCTTGAGCATAATCGATGTATACATTCTCCTTCTGGAGTATCGGGTCAGCCGTGGAACCCTGCGGCACTGCCGGTGGGTTAGCCGCCCCTGCAAGCATGCTCTCGAAGGTCATCTTGTCTTTCTTGAATCCAGGGGTGTTGACGTTGGCAATGTTGTTGCTGATTATATCCAACCGCTTCATGGCTGCAATATTACCGGACAGTGCCGAATACATGCCGCTATTCATTGTTTGTCTCCTCTATGTCTTATGCAGCTTCAGTTTGCCCCGCAGCCTGAGCATGGCCTGACTGAGTAGCTGCGAAACCCGGGATTCGGTCAACCCCAATGTCTCACCAATCTCTTTCAGGTTGAGGTCCTCGCTGTAATACAGTGTTACCGCCAGCCTCTCCTTGTCCGGGAGAGTTTCAATGGCCTGGCCCAGCGCCTCGGCCAGTTGCATCTTGATCACCTGCTGCTGTGGATTGCGGGATTCGCTTTCACACAACACATCCGCCAGAGATAACGAGCCGCCTTCATTATCTTCCCAACTATCGTCGATGCTGATGAAGGTAAACACATGGACGTCATCAAGCATTGCGTAGTAAGCGTTCAAGTCAATATTGAGGGCACTGGCGACCTCTTCTCCGGTGGGGTTTCGCCCCAAGCGATGTTCCAGGCTTACCACCTCGCGCTCCAAGCGCTTATATTTATCCCGCATGGAACGGCTGAGAACATCGTAGGAGCGCAATTCATCAAGAATTGTACCGCGTACATGCTGCTCGGCAAAGGTTTTAAAGAGCACACCACGTTCGGGGTCATACCGGTCGGCAGCATTTATCAGGCCAATCATTGCGGCGCTCATGAGATCCTGTGGATCAACATGAGAGGGGAGTTGGTGGATGATTCTCCCAACCAGATATTTAACCAGCGGCAGATGTTCGATGATAAGCTCATCACGACCTGCTGCGCTATCCCCGATGAATTGTCGTTTAGCCTTTACCGCACACACGATTCAGTCACCCCGTGGGTTATTGAGAAATCTGCTGAAAAAGAACTGAATATTCCCCTTAAGACGCATTTGGCGCTCGTTTTCAATAACCCGTTTGGCCAACGTGGCAAAGCATATGGCAGCCTCTGATTCGGGGAACAACTCCGACACCGCTTTCTGGCGTTTGACAGCCTCTATCACCTTTTCATCCTTGACAACACAGCCCAGGTAATCCAGGGAGATGTCCAGGAAGCGACCGGCCACATTGGCCAATTTGCGGAAAACCTCCAAGGCGTCTTCGCTGTTCTTGGCCATATTCACCAATACCTTGAAGTGGTGTTCAGAATAGCGTGTGGCCAGCAGCTTGATCAGAGCGTAAACATCGGTGATTGATGTAGGCTCGGGAGTAACCACCACGATGATCTCCTGTGCTGCTACGGTAAAATACGTTACGTTCTCGGATATACCAGCCTCGGTATCGACAATCATGACATCGAACTGCTCCTCCAACATATCCAACTCATCCAGCAGCAGCAGTTTTTCATGCTGCCCCAAGCTGGTGAATTCCTGTACCCCCGAGCCGGCCGGGATAATCTTGATGCCGGCCGGACCATCGATAAGGATCTCGGACAGGCTCTTCTCTCCGGTTAACACATGATTCAGATTGTACGCAGGAGAAAGTCCCAGCAGTACATCCAGGTTGCCCAATCCCAGGTCGGCGTCGATTACCAGTACCTTCTTCCCCTGTATCGACATGGCAATGGCCAAGTTGGAGACAACATTGCTTTTACCGACACCACCCTTGCCGCTCGTCACCGAGATAACCCGGATTCCCTTTTGTTCAGCGCCAATGTTTGCCTGTGATGAGGCGGATTGCTGGCCCTTGCGGACATCACGAGCCATCTGGCGCAATGTATCAGCTTGATCGCCAGTTTTGGTTAACGCACTCATTGGACCGCCTCCCGCAGAATCATATCAGCCAGCTTGGCAGAGGTGGCCATCTCTATATCCTCTGGAACCCGTTGCCCCGTGGTGAAATAGGCTATCTGTAGATTGTCTTTCATCAGCAGGTTTATCATGTTGCCGAAACTTTCACACTCATCAATTTTAGTGAAGACCACCTTGCTGATCTGAAAAATCCTGAAGCGGTTAAGGATTTCCTCGAGTTCACGATCTTTGGTGGTGGCTGAGAGACACAGGTAGACCTCAATGGGTATCTTGTTATCAAGGAAGTTCTTCATTTCATCCAGTTTTTCCTGATCCTTATGGCTGCGACCGGCTGTGTCGATAAAAATCAGATCACATGCGGAATGTTTTTCAATAGCCTTTTCCAACTCTTTGGGGGTAGAGGCGACCTCCAGGGGGATATTCATGATACGGGAATAGGTCTTAAGCTGTTCCACCGCGCCAACCCGGAAAATGTCCATGGTGACAAGCGCCACTTTGTTGCCTCGGTTCAGGGCATACATAGCGGCAAGTTTGGCGGTGGTAGTGGTCTTGCCAACGCCGGTCGGCCCCACCAGAGCAATAATGCGTGGAGAGTTCTTCCGCATTTTGAGGGCGCCGGCGAACTTGATCAACCGGCCCAGCGTCTCACCAAGACGGCTCTTGAGCGTCTGATTGCCACCCTCTACCGGCAGGGTGTTTAGAGTGTCAAGGATCGTTTTGATCAACTCGGTTGAGACACCGCTCTTGACTAATTCCTTGGCCAAGGGTGAATCTTCAGGGAGGACCTCCTCGCCAGACTGTCCCGCAATGGCTGTAATATCGAACGCATTCGGCCACTGTACAGACCGTACCCCGCCTGCCTGGCTTTTTGCCAGAGTATTGAGCAGGAGCTTTTTGATCTCCTCAAGATCCCCACGAGGAATATTTTTCAGGTTGAAACCTGTCTCTTGCGGGTCAGCCGGGTTTTCACCTTCGTCAGGTTTTTCCTCCTTGCGCAAATCCTCTTCTCTCCGTGAAAGCGCCTCGACTTTTTCACGCAATTCCTTAAGCTCCCGCGCCAATGGCGCCAGCATGGAGTTTTCAAGATCTTCCTTGGCGGTTCGTTCCCGCGTTGGCCTCTCACGATAAGGAACAGGTGGGTCTGCCTTAGGGGCTGATGTGCGTGCAGGGTCGAGCGCCGCTGTTACCCGGTAGACCGGTTTGCTGAAAAAGCCAAGAAATCCTCCGGTCTTATCTTTCTTTGTGGACATAATCATGGCATCGGAACCAAGTTCGGTCTTTACCATGCGCAAAGCCTCGGCCATGCTTGCTGCCTGAAAGGTTTTAACCAACATGTATGCTTACCACCCCAAGTGACTGTATTTTGACATTCTGTGGTATCTCATTATGTGACAGTACCGCCAAGTGTGGCACGAAACGTTCAATCAGTTTTCTGACATGCCTCCTGATGGAGGGAGAGGCCAAAAGAACCGGCTGGGCCCCGTTCATACCACAGCGTTCAGACATTGTACGAATGGAGGTGATAATCTGCTGGGCAACATTCGGCTCGATAGCCAGGTAGCTGCCCTGATCCGAAGACTGAATAGCTTCGGCAATGATATCCTCTACCTCACGGTCAAGCGTAATCAGACTGAGGCTGTCGTCCCCCATTGTAAACTGGTCAACAATAAAACGACCCAGCCCCTGACGAACAAACTCGCTGAGCACATCCGGGTCCTTGGTTAGACCGGCGTAGTCTGCCAGGGTTTCAAGTATGGTGCGCATATCGCGGATGGAGACACCCTCCTTGAGGAGGTTCTTGACTACCCGCAGGACAGTGCCCAGACTGAGCAGGTTAGGTATAAGTTCCTCTACCACCTTGGGAGCAGAAATAGCGACGTTATCCAATAGTTGCTGAACTTCCTGCCGTCCAACCAACTCGTGAGCGTGACGTTTGATAATCTCGCTTATGTGAGTGGCCACAACGGTAGTGCTGTCCACCACGGTATAACCATTGATTTGGGCTTCATCACGTTTATCACCACTGATCCAGACAGCAGGCAACCCAAAGACCGGTTCTTTGATGCCAACCCCGCTGACCTTTGCGGTTACCGCTCCGGAGTCCATGGCCAGATACTGACCGGTCAGTTCGCTTCCACCTACACGGGCCCCGCGAATAAGCAGGTTGTATTCATAGGGTTTGAGTTGCAGGTTGTCGTGGATATGGATCGGTGGCACCACAAAACCCAGCTTCTGGGCATATTGACGCCGAATGGAACGGATGCGCTCCAGCAGTTCGCCGTCCTGGGAGGCATCCACAAGCGGAACCAGGCCATAGCCCACCTCCAACTCCAACACATCCAGCGGTCGGACAGCCGAACCCTGATCAAGCGAATCTTCTCCAGAGCCAACCTCGGGTAGAAGCATTTCTTCGACCACCTGGGCCTTTTCACGTGCCATCTTGCCCGCCAGAAAGGTAACGCCCGAAAGCAGGAGGAAGGCAAAGTGAGGTAACCCGGGGATTAGCGCGAAAAGGAACATTACCCCGGATGAGACATAGAATGCCTTGGGATAGTTCAAAAACTGGCCGCTGATCTCGGTACCGAAGTTGTTCTCATCGGCTGAGCGCGTCACAATGATACCGGCCGCAGTTGAGATGATCAATGCCGGAATCTGGGCCACCAATCCCTCACCGACAGTCAACAGTGTGTAGTTTGTCAGGGCGGTCTGGATCGGCATTCCCTGCTGAAATATTCCGATAATAAGGCCGCCGAAGATATTAACCATTACGATCATGATGCCGGCGACGGCATCGCCGCGGACAAACTTGCTGGCGCCATCCATGGAACCATAAAAGTCAGCCTCTCGTGAGATCTTGAGGCGACGTGCCCGAGCGTCCTTTTCGGTGATCATCCCGGCCGAAAGATCGGCATCTATTGCCATCTGCTTGCCCGGCATGGCATCCAGAGTGAAACGGGCCTGGACTTCCGCTACCCGGCCGGCGCCCTTGGTAATGACAACAAAGTTTATGATCACCAGAATCAGGAATATGACAGCCCCAACAACGTAGTTACCACCGACCACAAACTGTCCAAAGGCCTTTATGACTGCGCCGGCCGCCTGAACCCCTTCACTGCCGTGCATAAGGATCAAGCGAGTGGAGGCGATGTTCAGCGCCAGGCGGAAGAGGGTGGTAACCAGCAGAATCGAGGGAAATGTGGAAAAATCCAGCGGATGGGTGGTGTAAAGACAGACCAGCAGAATGACAAGGGCGATGGTGATGTTGGCAGCCAGGAAGACATCCAGAAGAAAAGAAGGCAACGGTATGATCATCAGCGACAATATCCCGATCAGGGCCACTGCCACATAAATATCGGAGTTTTTGCGAAAACCGCTTAACTCTATTGCCTCAACCGCGCCGTTTGTCATTGATATGCCGTTTTTCCCCTTGCTTCAATAACTTAACAATCAGCCAAATTAATGCATTTATCATGCCGCTGCCAGTCCACCAACCTATGCATCGGGGCTGGGCACAGGCATTCGCAAACAATGTTTACCTTCCTGTGACATCCTGTCAAACTTTTTACAGAATTCAGAGCGCTATGCATCGTCAAACTCTTGAACCATGTCGATATTTTGACAACTTGATCAAGGTAGCGCCTATGATTTGGAATTGGCAAAAGTCCTGATCAGACCTTACCCTTGAGGCGGTAGACATAGGCCAATACTTCGGCCACTGAAGCGTACAGAGATTCAGGGACAGCTTCGTTTTCTTTTACCTGATCATAGAGTTCCCGCGCCAGAAAGCGGTTCTCTACCAGAGTTATATGGTGTTCATGTGCAATTTTCTTGATGGTCTGGGCCATCAGATCGGCCCCCTTGGCGATTACCAACGGGGCAATCATCCGATCCCGGTCGTATTTGAGCGCAACCGCAAAGTGAGTCGGGTTGGTGATAACCACATCGGCTGTTGGGATAATCTTGATCATCCTACGACGGGCGCTCTGGAACTGCAACTTCCTTATTCTGCTCTTGATTTCCGGATTTTCCTGTTGTTTGTTCTCGTCCTTGACTTCCTGCTTGGTCATCTTGAGGTTTTCGATGTAACGCCACTTGACGTATATCATGTCCAGAATGCCAATGATTATGAGAATACCGCATGTGTGGGTTACAATCTTGAAGGCGATATGACCAAAATAGCTGATAATGGTCTCGATATCGGCTTCCGCCAGAAAAGCAATGTTCTGGGTTTCATCCTTCATCACCCGATAAGCTATATAACCAACCACCAGAATTTTTAAAAGCGACTTGAACAGCTCCACTATGGCATCTTTGTTAAAAAGCTTACTGAATCCGGAGATCGGATTCAGTTTACCAAAATTAACCGTAAGCCGTTCCATGTTAAAATCCAGCTGTCCATTGTCCTGGACCAGTCTGGAGAGGACTGAGGTAAGAATGACGGAGAATACCAGCGGGGCCAATAACATGATAATCAGAAGAAACAGCTTTAGCGAGAGGTTGTAGACATTGGCCTCGGTCAGCTTGAAATGCCCCATGTCGGTGTAGATGAACACCGTGTTTTTCTTGAGACCATCCACCATATAGTTGCCGAAGATGTAAAGACAGACCATCGCGGCCATCAGGGTTAAGGAAGACGTAAGAACCTGACTTTGAGGCGGGGGGCTTTTTTTTCGAGCTTCCCCTAGTTTTTTCCCGGTCGGCTGTTCTGTTTTGGAATGTTTATCAACGTCCTCTGCCAGAGATCATCCCCCCTTTGCCAACAACCTGAACAGGGTTTCGATCTGCTCTTTAATATTGCCGAACGAAACCTCCAGGACATGAAAAAAGATAGTCAGGGTTATCCCCAGGACGATAAAACCGACACCGATGTGGAGAGGCATACTGATCATAAAGATGTTCATCTGAGGAAAAGCCCGCGCCATAACACCCAGGGCAACTGAAGAAAGAAGAAGTGAAACCATGACCGGCGCCGCTAATCGTACCCCGATGACAAATACATCAGTGGTCAGCCTGGTCAGATAGGAAACAACTTCACCGTTGAGGTGCAAACCGCCAATGGGGATGACACTAAAACTGTCAACAATCGAACGAATGAAAACATGATGGACATTCAGTGAGAAAAAAAGCAGGGTCGCCAGCAGCGTTTGCAGGACAGACATGATCTGTAGCTGGTTACCCATGGTGGGGTCGATGATTTGAGCGATGGTTAAGCCCATCTGCATACCAATGATTTGTCCGCTGAATTCAACCGCTGCGAAAAGAATCTGGGTAATGAACGCCAGTAGCAGACCAACCGCCATTTCGCGGAACAGCAATAGACCAAGGGTAAAGACATCCGACGGCACTGCAACGGGGGTAATACCAAGGGCGGGAAAACAGGCCAAGGTGATCATCAGCACGGTGATCACCTTGAAATTCAGCGGCAATCGCTTGCCTCCGAATACCGGCAGGGCAGCAAAGATGCCTGCCACTCGACTGAACACAAGGGCAAACGTGACCACTTCTCCCGGAGAGGGGAAGGGAAGCAGCGGAAACATCGGTTCAGCGTCTCATGATAGAAATGAATGAGTAAATTTCCCGTGTAAAATCGCTCATATATGTCATCATCCACGGAAAAAAAATGATCATGGCAACCATTACGGCAACTATTTTGGGGGCAAATGCAAGGGTAGCCTCATTGATAGACGTCACAGCCTGAAACACACTGATCAGTAGCCCCACTACCAAACTGAAAATCAGCAACGGCGCAGCCAGAAGAAGTGTGGCCTCAAAGCTGCGGCGGGCAAGCTGTACAACAAGTTCAGGGGTCATATAAAATCTCCTGCTCTTCCACTAACCGAAACTTTTTACGAGTGATTCGATCACCAGCCCCCAGCCATCCACAAGCACAAACAACAGTATCTTGAACGGAAGCGAGATCATGACTGGCGGCAGCATCATCATACCCATGGACATGAGTACTGAAGCCACCACCATGTCTACAACTATGAATGGGATGTAGATCAGAAAGCCGATCTGGAAAGCGGTACGCAATTCCGATATCAAGAAGGCCGGAATTATGGTCAGGGTCGGGATATCATCGGCATTCTTTGGTCGAGGGAGCTTGGAAAGACTCACGAAAAGCCCCAGATCCTTTTCCCTGGTTTGGGAGAGCATGAACTTTCTGATCGGCTTTACGGCGCGCTCCATGGCCAGTTCCTGAGATATCTGCCGGGCCTTCCAAGGCTGGTAGGCCTCCTTATTGATCTGCACCCAGACCGGGTTCATGATGAAAAACGTCAAAAACATGGAGAGCGCCAGGATAATCTGGTTGGAGGGCGCCTGCTGGGTGCCCATTGCTGTGCGCAGAAAGGAAAGCACCACAACAATACGGGTAAAGGAGGTGGTCATGATCAGGAGGCCCGGCGCCAGCGAGAGGATGGTCAACATCAGGAATATCTGGATTGTGACCGCAACATCCCCTGGTTTGGAGGCTGTTCCTACACCTATGCTCAACGACGGTATCGGCATCGGCTCAGCATGCGCCTGAGCCACCAGCAAGACCAGCATGGTCAAACACCCGAACAGCATCATCCATTTGTGACGAACTGCCATGTGCATATCAGCCCCTCTTCCTTCCCGCATCCCTACGAAACAGGTCTGCCAGCGTTCCGCGAACAATACCGGCATCTTCCAGCACCTCGATCTCCTCAATGACATTTACCTGTTTGATCAGGGTGAGACCATCTTCCGTACTGGCCAGCAGTAGGTAATCGCCACCTACTTCTACCAGAATGAGCATCTTCTTGGGTGCAATATAACGTGTTTCCACCAGGCGGATGTGCTTTGAGGCGAATCGGGTGGCAGCAGGCGTGCCAAGAAGCTTTCCGGAAAAATGCCGGGTAAGCAGGATCAGCCCGACCACAATAGACAGGGCGGCGATCATCTGAAGAAAACTGGAAAAAAAACTGTAATCCTGGCGGATGGTATCTGCGGCGTGGACGACTGTTGGCAGGCAAAGTAGCAGGATTGCCACGGCACTCCTCACAGAATCTTCTCCACCCTTTCGTTGGGGCTGACGATATCCACCAGGCGCACACCGAACTTCTCGTTCACCACAACTGCCTCGCCACGCGCCACCAGCTTGGAGTTGACAAAGATATCCAGCGGTTCTCCAGCCAATTTTGAAAGCTCAATAACAGCGCCCTGATTAAGCTGAAGAATATCCTTGACCAGCAGTTTGGTTCTCCCCAACTCAACAGTAACCTGCAGGGGTATATCAAGGATGAAATCCAGGTTCTTCCTGTCCAATTCTAAATCATTAGCTTCAGGCTTGTTACTCACTACTGCCCCCTTTGCTGAATATCTTGCTGATCTGTAACGCCTTGTTACCGTGACGTATCCCCGGAACCCCGAGATACTTTGGAACCCCCTCAACCTTGACCGCAAGCTCACTGGAACATGGTTTATCAAGCATGATAGTATCGCCTGGCGCCAGATCCAGCAGATCACGCAAGGTGATGGCAGCGTTGCCCATCTCCACGGAGAGATTAAGGGGCGCTTCCAAGATTTCCGATGACAACCGGAAGGACCACTGAGGGTCTATGGCCATCAAGTCGAACTGCATACCCGTTTTGAGTTTGTCCCGGATCGGGTCAATAGTCATATATGGGATAGCAAAAACCATGTTGCCCGAGATCTCCTCAATCTGTATCTTGAGAGACATGGTCACGATCTGATACTCGGGGGGAACAATATTGACCAGGCGGGGGTTCATCTCCATGCGAAGCACACTCATCCGGGTAACGTAGAGCGGCGCCCAGGCCTTTTCCAGATCCAGGAGGATGTCTCTGACTATCTTCTCCATCAGACGGAGTTCGATAGAGGTGAATAAGCGATTGGCTATGGACATCTTGGATGAACCAGTGCCACCCAGAAGGCTATCCACCAAGGCCATAACCAGGGTGCTGTCAAAAGAGATCAGAGCTGCTCCTTTGAGTGGCTCAATTTTGAAGATTGCCATGCAGACCGGGGATGGCAGGGTCTGAAGGAAGTCATCAAATTTGTATGCGCGCGCCCCGATCTTCTTAATGTCCACCATTTTACGCAGACGGTTGGAAAGATTTACACGGTTGTAGCGAATGAAGCTATCGTAGATTATATCCAGGTTGGGAACAAATCCCTTATGAGCCTCGGTATTAAAAAGATCATAAGCAACAGCACTACCCTCGGTTTTAGCCAGTTCCTTTTCCGGCTCTATCCGACCGTCAAAAACGGCGTTTAGAAGGGCCTCTATCTCTGCTTTTGTGAGTATCTTTTCCATATCCGCCCGGATTTACCCCTACTGAACAACAAAATCGGTAAAATAGATCTTGGCAATCAAGCCTGGTGGAATATGTTTGTTGACTGCCGCCATAATATCTTCCTTTAGTTGGTTTTTACCCTGGATATCCTGGATATCCTGCATGGTTTTTGAACTTAGCAGCACCAGTATGGCATCACGTATCGGCGCAAGACGGCCATCGAGTTCGGCCTTTACCGCGGGGCTCGCCATTTCCATCTCAACCTTGACCTTCAGATAA
>JBAYZR010000100.1:0-10684 GCA_041672425.1 Pedobacter sp.
CTATTTCATCTCCAATGGCGAGCCGATACCATTGTGGGAGATGATAAATCGCATACTGGCCGCAGCCGGTCTCCCGCCAATAACACGCAGCATCTCTCCTTGGCTGGCTTATGCTGTTGGAAGCCTCTGTGAAGGCATCTGGGGTTTACTCAAGCTGTCGGGGGAGCCACCCATGACCCGCTTTCTTGCCCAGGAACTTGCCACTGCCCACTGGTTCAACATTGACGCCGCCCGCCGTGATCTTGGCTATGTTCCGGAGATCACTATTAGCGAAGGGCTCGTAAAACTGCGGGAATGGCTGAAGGGTGAGCAAGCATGACACCAGCTATCATGCCAGCCACGGGGGAGGTTCATGTTCATCGGTTCAGCCTGGATCGAGAAGAAACGGAACAAGCGCGCCTGCAAAATTTTCTTTCCCCTGATGAGTTGGTCAGGGCCGAACGGTTGCGCAGCCAGCTGATCCGCAATCGCTTTATCGCAGGACGAGGAAGACTCCGTGAGACGTTGGCAGGCTATCTGGGATTGGAACCAAGCGCGTTATGTCTTACTGTTGGGGATCATGGCAAACCCCATGTTTCAGCGGCGCAAGGGGAAAACAGACTTTGTTTCAACCTGTCCCATGCCGGCGACCTGGCCCTCCTGGCCGTGTCCAGTCACTGCGAGCTAGGTATTGACCTGGAACAAAGACAGGATAACCTGCTGTTCCAGGGGATGGCCAGGCAGTTCTTTTCCATCTGCGAGCAGGCCGAGCTGTTCAGCCTCCCCACTGAGTTGCAGTTGACCGCGTTTTATCGCTGCTGGACCCGCAAGGAGGCCTATCTGAAGGGATGTGGCAGCGGATTTTCCCAACCAGCCAACCAATGCGACATTTCCCTGCTTCCCGGTCATCCACCCGCGCTGCTGGAAAACCGATTCAACCCGGATGAGTCTGTCCGCTGGCAGCTCATGGACATAACGGTTCCGGATGGTTTCTACGCTGCACTGGCTGTCAGGGGAATTTAAAGGTGATACCGGTCAGCAGTGCGATATCGGTTTCGGTCGCATTCAGACCGCCTTTGACACCCAGCGAAAGGTCCAGATTGTCAATTACCGAGTAAATTACGCCACCGGTCATAAAGACAGGCCAGGTTGTGCTGGTCTTGTCATCATTTGTCGCCGCGCCGATTTCAGCCACAACCTGTAGTCCCTTCATAACTTCAACGCCTCCGGCAAGAGACATGCTCCAGAGATTTTCCCGGCTACCATCCTTATCGGCGTCCGTGTATTTATGGTACGTATATCCGACATTAGCGTGAACCGCTACTGCCTTGAACTCAACCGTTGATATAAGGGTTGCACCATAAGCTGGCCGTCCGGCTCCCAAGCCACGGTTGTAATCACCGCTGGGAAATGTGATTGAGGGCTTGAAGGCAAAACTGGCCGGGCCAATTTCCAGAAAACGCCACTTAAGATCCAGGGAGAGGTCGTTCAGACCGCCATTGTCATATGTTTTCACACCATCTTCTTTAATCTGTTGCCAGGAAAACGGCAGGGAAAGTACCAGATCAAGCGAATCCAGCAAACCAGCGGTAATTCCAACATTAAGGGACTGACTGTTTGCTTTTGTGTTGACACCATTGACATTCTCTTTATCCCAGCCGAATTCGGCGCTGGTTTCCACCTGAAACTTCTTCATTCCGGTTGTGCCGGCATCATCGGTAGCAAGCGGGTGGGCGGCAAAAGCCAGCGACGGCAATGATAAACATGAAACCGTAAGTAGTGTAACCAGCAAATTTTTCATTATTTCCGTTCTCCCTAAAAATTTGTATAAAGGTTATTATCCCATTGCATATTAGGCACTTGGCAAAGATGAAATGTAAGATGGAATGTTTATTCTTTGCCAAGTGCCTTAATCCGGTTGGTTCCTGCGTTTCAAAGCAAAGCCGATCAGAAACGCCAGCCCCAAGGTCATCGTCCCCCCGACGAATCCAGCTACACTGGCGCCAACATTGATGTACATGGGCTAAAATACCACAGCTGTAATATAAATAAAGTTATAAATACTAGTTACATGGCTACAAATTGCAGGCACAGCAAGTAGACAACATACTTATATTATTGGTATATTAAGCAATTTTGGGATGTTTTGATGAGGAACTTCAGACTAACCCCCTTAATCCTTTTGGGCTATACTCATGGATAAAAACATGTTAATCAATATTCCAGTTTCAGCTACGGAGGATGGCAATATGGAAACGACAGCAACCGTTGCACAAAAACGGAGCGTTCTGGTGGTGGACGACGACGTCGATTTTTTGAATGAAGTGCGTTTGATGCTTGTTTCCAATGGCATTAATAATGTCATAACCCTGAATATAAGCAGCGAACTTCTGAAAAAGCTGGAATCGAGCGAGGTAGGAGTGCTCCTGATGGACTGGATCATGCCTGGTATGAGCGGCTCCGACCTCCTGCCGATCATTGTCCAAGAGTACCCTCATATTCCTGTGATCATCATGACCGCTGTTAATGACCTTCAAACCGTTGTCGGCTGCATAAAGCATGGAGCCTTTGAATACATTACCAAACCGGTTGATGTGGATCGGGTACTTTTGTCTATCAATAAGGCCTTCCAGTTCAGCGAGCTTGCAAGTGAGAATCGTCGGCTCAAGGACTACCTGATGGGCGAAAACCTGAGTCGCCCGGATGTGTTCGAGAATATTCTTACCTGCAACCAACACATGATGGCTATCTTCAAGATCATCGAGACCATGGCCGGGTCGATGAACCCTGTACTGATCACCGGCGAAACCGGCGTTGGCAAAGAACTGTTCGCCCGGGCAATACACGATGCCAGCGGACTCACGGGAGCCTTTATACCGCTGAACATAGCGGGGCTGAGCGATTTGATGCTGGACGATACACTCTTCGGTCATAAAAAAGGGGCCTTTACCGGAGCTGACACCACTCGGGAAGGGCTGATCGCCAAGGCGCAAGGCGGCACACTGTTTCTGGATGAAATCGGTGACATGGGAAATGAATCACAAGTCAAGCTGCTTAGGTTGTTGCAGGAAAGGGAATACTACCGGCTCGGCTCCGATGCCCTCATCAGGAGCGATGCCCGCATCATTGCCGCTTCCAATTGTAATTTTAAAGAGATGCTTGAACAGGGTAAATTTCGCCGCGACCTGTACCATCGTCTTTGTGGATACCACATTCGGATTCCTCCCCTGAGGGAACGCCGCGATGATATTCCGCTGCTGGTAAACCACTTTCTACAGAAGGCCGCACGGGAATTTGATCGCCAGGCGCCGCTTATTGACGAACAGGCCCAGCGTGCCCTTAAAGAATATGATTATCCGGGCAATGTTCGCGAGCTAATTAATCTGGTAAATCGTGCCATAACCTCCAATACGGGCATGCTGCTTACACTGGACAATTTTTATGGGATCGTTTCCGAGGAAAAATTGCAACAACGGGGTATCCGGATCCTTCGTGACCGGGATTTCAGGATACAGGTGAATTGTCTGGAATTTCCGCGCATTGCTTCCGTGGAACTGATGCTGATAGAAGAGGCGCTACGTATAACAAAAGGTAACAAGACCGTGGCTGCGAAACTGCTGGGCATTTCGCGGCCCACCCTGAACAAAAAAATAGCCGAGATGGAAGTGTCGGCTTGATGCTGATTATTTTATCACCTTTCTCTCCCCTCTCCCCTTGACAAAACAGCATCAGGGGTAAATAATCCAAAATCTTGTATACAACATCTGAAAGGGACCTTTGAACATGCGAATCGAAAGCGATTTTTTGGTCATTGGCAGCGGAATCGCCGGCCTCTCCTTTGCCCTCCAGGCAGCTAACCATGGCAGCGTAGCCATCGTAACCAAGCGTGACATTTCCGAGTCGGCCACAAAATATGCGCAAGGAGGCATTGCTTCGGTTTTTTCATCCGAGGATTCCTTCGATGCCCATGTTGATGACACACTGGTGGCTGGCGCCGGCATATGCCGGGAAGATGTGGTCAGAATGGTGGTGGAGGAAGGCCCGCAAACCATCCGCAACCTGATCGAGTGGGGGGTCAAATTCACTACAAGTGGCGAGGGCTACGACCTGACCCGCGAGGGCGGCCACAGTGCCCGACGTATCCTGCATGCCGAGGACATTACCGGTCGTGAAATCGAGCGGGCCTTGGTGGAGGCGGTCCGGGAACACCCAAACGTGCAGATCTACGAGCATCACATCGCCATCGACCTGATCACTACGGCCAAGATCGAGCGCCGCGCTTTGGAGCAGAACCATTGTCTGGGCGCCTATGCCCTCGATATCAACGGCAATCGGGTGTTGACCTTCTCCTCGAAGATTACGCTTCTGGCCAGCGGCGGTGGCGGCAAGGTTTACCTGTACACCTGCAACCCGGATGTTGCTTCGGGCGACGGTGTAGCCATGGCCTACCGGGCCGGCGCCACCATCGCCAACATGGAGTTCATGCAGTTCCACCCCACGACCCTTTTCCATCCACAGGCCAAGTCTTTTCTGATTTCAGAGGCGGTGCGCGGCGAAGGCGCCATACTGCGGCGGCGTGACGGCACGGCCTTCATGGCGAAGTATCACAAACTTAAAGACCTGGCCCCTCGCGACATTGTGGCGCGCGCCATCGATAACGAGATGAAGACCAGCGGTGATGACTGTGTGTTCCTGGACATCACCCATGAGTCAGCCGACTTTGTACGCAGCCGTTTCCCTAACATTTATCAAACCTGCATGGAGTTCAACCTGGACATGACCAAAGAGTGGCTTCCGGTTGTCCCGGCGGCACACTATCTGTGCGGCGGCGTGGCGGTCAACACAAATGCCGAGACAGACCTGCCCGGCCTGTATGCCATTGGCGAGGCAGCCTGTACCGGTCTGCACGGCGCCAATCGCCTGGCCAGCAACTCACTGCTTGAGGCAGCGGTTTACGCAAGTCAAGCATATAAACATTCGACTGAGGCCCTGAAATCGCTCCAGACAGACCTGCGCCCCATTCCTGAATGGGATTCAGGCACAGCCACCAATAGTGACGAAATGGTCGTGGTATCCCAAAACTGGGATGAAATCCGGCGTTTCATGTGGAATTACGTTGGCATCGTCCGCACGGACAAACGGCTGGAGCGGGCCATGCGGCGCATAAAGCTGATTCAGGAGGAGATCGATGAACACTACTGGAATTTCATTGTCACCTCGGACCTGGTCGAACTGCGCAACATTGCTACAGTAGCAGAGCTTATCGTTACCTGTGCCCAGATGCGCAAAGAATCCCGTGGCCTGCATTACAACATTGACCACCTTGAACGGGATGAAGAACATTGGAATCGGGATACGTTTATAAAGAAGCAGTTTTAATTTCAACGGAGAATCCCGTGGACATTAATGAGATACGCAAAAGGATCGACCTGCTGGATGACGTATTGCTGCGCATTTTTAATGAACGTGCGCGTCTCGCCTTGGAGATCGGGCATTTCAAGAAAGATTTAAATCTGCCGGTCTTTGATCCTGCCCGCGAAAAACGCATCTTTGCCCGCATGAAGGAAGACAATCCCGGCCCGCTGGATGACGAGGCCATTGTGCGTATGTTTGAAAGGGTTGTGGATGAATCACGCCGTCTTGAGCGCATTATGTCGCATAAAGAAGAGGATTAAAGGAGACCGCTTAAGATGTTGATTATCATGAAGAAACATGCATCAGAAGATACGTTGGACCAGATTAAGGAATACCTGATTAACCACGATTTTGACATTCACCAGTCCACAGGCGCCAACCGAACCATCATAGGGGTAATCGGCGACACCGATACGCTTGACGATCATGAGATCGAGGCTATGCCAGGGGTAAGTCAGGTGGTGCGGATAAGGAAGGATGATTGAAAGAATTATGCTGAAAGGGATGAAACCGGTTCGGTAGTGGTATCAGTCACGGTTTTCTGAAGTACGACATATCAAAAACGACTTTCTTTTGCGAGGCCCCCAAGTTCCACCGGGGGCCTCGTCTGTTTAAGTCCCAATTGTACTAACACACAAGATAACGCTCTACAGCCGCTTCACTCATATCGTTCAATACTGAAACAATCTGTTCGCTGTCATTTCTGCGCACGGCAAGGCGACAGTGAACGTTCGGCTCTGCCTTTGTATAGCGGAGCAGTATGCGGCTTGCCAAATCAATGCAGGTTTCGTCCTGTGTTCCCACAATGACCCCGGCTGGGGTGTTGCCGTCCATCCAGAACAGGGAAGTTTCACCCGGCTGTAGGGCTGTTTCCAGAAGCCGGTTATCGTTTTCATCGCGACCGATGATGACCTTGGTTCTCGTACCGATGCGGAAGTGACGACCTATCTTGAGCATGCGAAAATCCCGCATATTCAGGTCGCCGGAGTGGTCAAAAATGTCTTTCACCTTGGGGACAAAGGATAGCTCGGTCAGCAGGCAGCCGCCAGCCGGGCATGGGTAGTTTTTTACATCCAGGTCATCGGCCAATTGGAACAGCTCCTTGCGGGAGCGGCCCTTGATGGCCATCAGCTTCTCGCGGTCAACCCAGCCTTCTTGCTCCGGGATGGTCGGGGCAAAGTGTTGCGCCGAGAGCGGACGCAACAGCAGTCCCTCCAGGCCGCTTTCGCGTTCGATCACCCGCAGGGTGTCACGGCGCTGGCTCATGGGGCGCTGGCCCAAAACTTCACCGGTGATGATGAAGTCAGCGCCACACTCGGACATGTACTCCTTGGCCTTGCGCAGCAGGTAGATGCGGCAGTCCACGCAGGGGTTGATCCCTTTGCCGTAACCGTGGCGCGGATTACGCACTATCTCCAGGTAGTCGAGTCCCTTCTGGATGACCTTGATCGGGATGTCGAATTCTTCGGCAACGCGGACTGCCTCTGATTTGCAACCGGCATTCTTGCCGGTACAGGTGCAGAAGGGGGAGGTGAAGTTGAGGGCTTCAACATTGATGTCCATATCAAGCATCATCTTGACGGCCAGGGTGGAATCAAGCCCACCGGAGAGAAGGGCCAAGGCCTTGCGTTTCATAAAGAGCTCCTGTGGTCCCATTGCGCGACCTATCAAGGAAGACGGGCGCCGTGCTACGAAACCGGTTTTCTGCTCAGGACTGCTGGATCCTCAACACGATCTTGCCGAAGTGTTTGTCTTCTTCCATCATGCGGTGAGCATCCGCCACCTGATCGATACTGAAGACCTTCTCGATGATCGGGACAATCGTGCGGTCAGCGAATCTGGGCAGGGCGCGACGGGTGAATTCAGCCACAATCTCGCCTTTCTCCGGCACCGGGCGCGAGCGTAATACAGAGCCTATGATCTGCTGACGCTTGACCATCATCAGTGCCAGATTAAGTTCCGCCTTAATGCCACTGGTGACGCCGATGACGACCAAACGGCCCTTATAAGCAAGGGAGTTCATATTCGGAGCCAGGTATTTGGCGCCGATGTGGTCGAGGATCAGGTCCACACCCTTCTTGCTGGTGAACTCCTTGACGACCTCCGTGAAGTCTGGTGTTTCGCGGAAGTTGATCAGAAAGTCGGCGCCGACCTGCTTGACGCGCTCCATCTTTTCAGAGGCAGCGGTGACGATCAGCTTGCTGGCAGGTGTCAGCGCCTTGCTGAGTTGAATCGCCGCGGTATTGACCCCGCCACCGCCGCCATGGAGGATTGCAGTCTGACCGTCCTTGAACTCACCTATCATGAAGACGTTCAGGAAAGCGGTTATGTAGGATTCGCAGACGCAGGCCGCCTCCTCGAAGCTCATGCTATCCGGTATCTTCATCAGATGGCAGGCATAGGCCACGGCGTACTCGGCATAGCCACCACCGCCCACCAGCGACATAACCCGATCGCCTGCCTTCCAGCCGGTGACGCCTGCTCCCAGTTCTTCAATAACACCAGCGACTTCCAGACCTAGAATCTCGGAATCTCCTGGCGGCGGCGGGTATTTCCCTTCTCGTTGGACCAGGTCTGGACGGTTCACCGTTGTCGCAAACACCTTGACCAGTACCTGACCTTCGCCTGCTGTTGGCCGCCCGGTCTCACCAACATTGAGCACTTCAACTCCCCCAAAACCCTCCATCAACACTGCCTTCATAGTTGTAACCTCCTGATGAATGAATGAAAATTAAACTTCTGAAACTGGATAAATAAGTTAGAACCATGTTTGGAACACAAATGTACCCAGTTAGCTGCTTTTTGTAAACACAAAATCCGTCATCAACACCTGCCTTGATTTATGATCCGATTTCTGCCATAACAAACCGGATTTTCACTGCTCCGGAAACGGGACATCTCATGCACATTATGGTCACCAACGACGACGGCATCCATGCCCCTGGTATCCTGGCCCTGGCAGAAGCTCTGCGGGATTTGGGCGAAGTCACGGTGGTCGCTCCCGACCGGGAGCGCAGCGCGGCCGGCCACTCCCTGACTCTGCACTCGCCCCTGAGGGTATTCAAGTTGCGGGATGGTTTCTTTGCCGTGGACGGCACACCAACCGACTGCGTCAATATGGGCATTCACAGCCTACTGCCATTCCGGCCCGATCTGGTGGTTTCCGGCATCAATCACGGCGCCAATCTGGGAGATGATATTACTTATTCCGGTACGGTGGCGGCCGCCATGGAGGCCACCTTGATGGGCATTCCGGCCATTGCCGTTTCGTTGGCCAGCTTCGAGCATAGTGATCATTTCCCGGTCGCCGCACAGGTTGCCGTGCGGGTGGCGCAACAGGTACTCGACAATGGTTTGCCGACTGACACCTTTCTAAATGTCAATGTGCCGGATTGTTCCGCACAAGAGATGAATCCGCCGCTGGTTACCCGTCAGGGCAAGCGTTCCTTTGTGGGTAACATAATCCACAAGACAGATCCCCGTGGTCGCAAGTACTACTGGATTGGTAGCGAAGAACCGGATTTCAATGATTACGAGGGTACCGATTTTTTCGCCATTAACCGTATGCATGTCTCCATTACGCCACTGCATCTTGATCTGACCAACTATGAATCCATGAAGATCATTGCCGGCTGGAACCTGTAGAGCCTGGCTGGACATCTGGACGGGTATTTGATATAGTGCCAAACTTCTCAGGGAGTCAGAATAAACTGATATACCAAATATTTGTTTGTTCTGACTCCCTTATGGGGCATTTGATGAATTTTGATTTTGCACGAAAAAAGATGGTTCAGGAGCAGATTGTAGCCCGTGGTGTCAGTGACCGTCGCGTGCTGGATGCCATGCTGAAGGTGCCGCGTCATATCTTTGTCCAGGAGGCCATGGCGGCCCAGGCCTACAGCGATTCGCCGTTGCCTATCGGCGAGAAACAGACTATCTCCCAGCCCTATATGGTAGCATTGATGACAGAACTGCTTGCTTTGACCGGCAAGGAAAAAGTGCTGGAGATCGGCGCCGGCTCCGGCTATCAAACTGCTATTTTGGCCACTCTGGCCGATTGGGTCTACACAGCGGAACGTATCCGGCCTCTGGCCCTGCGTGCCAGAAAATGCCTGGATTCGTTGGGGCTGTTTAATGTCATGCTCAGGATCAACGATAATGAGGGTAGCCCTGTCGGGTGGGAAGAAGAGGCTCCTTTCGATGCCATCATTGTCACCGCCGGAGCGCCTGATGTCCCTGATGTTCTTATCGACCAGCTGGCTCTCGGTGGGCGTTTGGTAATCCCGGTGGGGAGTGAGCATGCTCAGAAACTGATGAAAATTGTGAAGCAGGCCGACGGCTCGCTCGAATCTTTTTTTGCCGTTGATTGCCGTTTTGTTCCACTTGTTGGCAAACAGGGCTGGTAGCATCAGTCTGTACAGAGCCGGGGAGGCTGCGACATACCATGAAGAAAGACGATGATCTTCTGGACAATGGTTTTATAGAGGATGTGCCGCTGGCCGATGCTGCCTTGGCAATTGTTGAGGTGGGTGAACCTATTGTGTTCCTTGATGATGAAGTTGATAACGAGGAAACTGATGATGAGAAACTGCCCCTGACGGAATTGGAGAGTTTTGATGACGCCATAAAAATCTATATGAGGGATATCCAGCGGACACCGCTTCTAACCGCAGAGTTGGAAAAAGAGTGTGCCCGGGAAATCGAGAAGGGTAATAAGGCAGCCCGCAAAAAGATGATCGAGTCCAACCTGCGATTGGTAGTCAAGATCGCCAAGCGGTATATCAACCGCGGACTGCCATTTCTTGATCTTATAGAGGAAGGGAACCTGGGACTGATCAAGGCGGTGGAACGTTTCAGTTTGTCCAAGGAATGCCGTTTTTCAACGTATGCCACATGGTGGATACGTCAGTCCATTGAACGCGCCATGGTCAACCAATCCCGAACAATCCGCTTGCCGGTGCATGTATCCGACGACATAAACCGCATGCTGAAGAATGTCCGTATCCTGTCTCAGACACTACAGCGGGAACCGAGCGTGCAGGAAATTGCCGATGCGATGAATGCCAAGGTGCACAACGTACGTCGGCTGATGACCCTGTTGCGTCGCACCTGCTCCATGGAAACACCCATCGGTGACGGCAATGACTTTTTCCTGATCGACACCATTGAGGATATTACAATCGTGTCGCCTCCGGAATTACTGGAAAATATCAATCGGTACGAGAGGGTTTCCGAACACTTCGACAGCCTCACCGAGAGCGAACAGAAAATACTTACCCTACGTTTCGGT
>JBAYZR010000101.1:0-10665 GCA_041672425.1 Pedobacter sp.
CAGAGGGGGCAAAGCCATGGCGGTCGTTGACCGAATCTGTATCGGGGCGGAATCCCGGCCCCTGTTGTCCGGGAACAGATCCTTTGGCGAGGGGGTGGCAACGTTGATCGACCAGGCCATGGCCGGCAATGATCGAATGGCTGGGCAGCCGCCATGGGTTATCACCGATCAAAACGGTGAATCATATCGGGCCGTTGAGTGGGGGAATGCCTTGGTTCGTTTAGTAAAAGAACGACCCGAAATGGGTGATGCGGTACTCACTTATCCGGCCATGAGTTTCGGAGATACCGGCGCCGCGACAGGTGCCGTTTCGGCCTGTATGGTAGCTAAAGCTTTTGAACGTGGCTATGCCGCTACAGCAAATGCCGTTATTCTCTCGTCGGCGTTAGGTGCAGCCCGTAGTCTTTTGGTTTTATCGTGTCAATAAGACCAACAGAAGACGAGGAGCGACTATGAGTGATGAGCCTGAAATTATAATAGGAAAAGACGATCAAGACGATCCTGAAAATAATCATAGTGCGGGAATCAAGGTTAGTAAATTTTGTGCATTACGCATGGAAATATGTCCATGTGAGAACCATTACAAAAATGTAATAAAGGGCGAAGAGCCACAAGAAGGAAGTAGCTTTAAGTTCCCAAGGAAAGTAACAGTTGAACAGGTCTCTTCAGCAATATGGTCAAGTCAAAATGCTCACCATATTATTTGCGTTGCTTCGTTAACAAAAATATTAGCAAAAGACAAAAAAATACAAAAAATTATAAAAAATACAGTTTACTGTGTAAATGAAGAGAGCAACATGATTGCTCTACCGCTGTTCGCTCATACCATATACTGGTACCGTAAAAGAGGAAATAAGATAGAACCGCCGTTTTCAAATCTACCAAATCATGATTTTGATCATAACCTTTATATAGATGAGTTAGAGGACGATTTGAAGGGTATTAACGGAGAGATTAAAGACGCTGGTTGTAATAATTATAAGCCTGAAACTTTGGCCGATACGCTAAAAGATCTTTCAGATAAATATAGGCAAAAACTTAACGATAGGGGGAGAAGACTCGGTGGGACCCACAAGGCATGGGGTGATGCGAAAGCTCAAGAAAGTTCTTATAAACAGTGGTATCGCCCATTCTCAATGGCCTCCCTAGAAGCCATGTTAGGAAAATCCTTCCCTCACAGGGGCTTCCAAGAAGAAGTGAATAAGAAATTGGACAGTATTAAAGAGGCTATCTTGCTTCTGTGAGAACGCCCCCCCGTTTTTTGATTTTTCCCTTCTTCAAGGGGGGGATGGCGTTGATGGATTGAAAAACCGGTTCACTACGAGCCCTTGTAGCCCCCGATCTTTGACGGAGGAAGTCCATCGTCCCGTAGCCGATTCCGGGGTGCGCCCGGTCGTGAGCACGCTTAACCCGTGGCTTTTGCTGTGGTAGTGGGATAAACGATCGATCTATCCGTATAGGCAGGAGCTGATAAAGTTTGTCAAACCTCTCGAAGTACAGCACCCTGTGACAGCTAAAGCGTAGTCGCAATAGCCGACCGGTCTCGATCAGCCGTGCTGCCAGACAAATCAGTTCTTGGATGACGGTCTCGAACCATTGCCGTTTGACCTCATGCTACACCGGGGTCTGATCACCGAGCAGTTCCCGGTGTTCGAGAAACCGCAGGTTATTATAGGCCAATGCGGCACAACTCATCACCAGGCTGTTTACCTCGAACTTGCTCGAAGGCAGACTTTCCAGATCTATATCGGTTTTGAGTTCGCGATGAAACAGCTCGCTGGTGCCATAGCTCTAATAGAGGGAGAGAGTGTTATCAGCTGGGGGTTTCAGGGATGTCCACCAGACGATATTGACTGTAACCCTACAGGCTCAGGGCTATTTTTCTGCCGAAATATACCACAAGTCCCATAAGTCGTATTCTCAAAAACCCGGCGGGGAAATATTATGAATTAAGATAAGGAGGAAAGATGAAATCTGACTATGTCATATGGAAAGCGAGAAGAATTGCTGATTCATATTTGTTGGATATGTTGGTAGGCGTTGAGAACGACTATAAACTTAAATCGGGGATTTCCTTTTTATCAACCTTCCCTTCATCGGCGTTCTATACAGTAAACCCAGATTATCCTTACAATACATTACTTGTCGACAATCTCCCAAATACCGACAGATTAATTGTTGCATCTGATCGACTTAAAGGTTTTTTAGAGCAACATATTAGGGCCAAGGTAGAATATTTACCCATTTCTATCCATAATCATAAAAACAGACCTATAAGAGAGATATATTTTATCATAAATCCTCTTGATCCCATAGACGGTCTTGATATTGAGAAATGTAGTGTAACCTGGTCAAAAATTGTTAAAGACAAGATTAGAGATATAAAACGAATAGTGCTGTTAGAAGAAAAAATAGATAAGGAACGGCAATTGTTTCGACTTGCACGCTATGACAAAATTGTTCTTATTAAAAAGGAGTTGGCACGTAAAATTGACGAAGCGGGATTTACTGGAATCCAATGGGTTGAGCTAGACAAGTATCCAGAAGATTAAAACATTGGAAGACTGCTTGACAAACATGAAAGTTACTAATCATGGAACTAGGTGAACAAATTGGTTGTTTGGCCACAGATATTGCCTTCTGGATGATTTGGTTGACTGATCCTGAATGCCCTGTTAATGAGATGGGGGGGCTTAGCCTCGAAGTCTCAGAAAAACTTAGAACAGCTGCCATTATTCTGCTTATTTCTCACTCAAGTAGTGATGGATTTTATCATAACCTAATCCGAAGTGGTCGAGCCCGTCTTACCTATCTTGAGCGACTGAAAAAAGAAAATATCGCTGATGATCATCATCAAGTATCAGGGCGATACGATGCCTTGCTGGATGTCATCGCTGCCGATGATTTCGAATCGGCTCGTCGGATAGCGGAACTTTCACCACACACATGGATGAAAGGTCATGAGTATGAAGATGATTATTGTTATGCTCAGATCCTTCACCGGTTGGTTCAGGAACCACCGCCAATAGATCAATTTCAGCCTTTGTTGACGCAGTTTGAAACTTATCTTGATGGTGAACCGAACACCCGCTTTGAGGTATGTAAAACCTTGGTAAATAGGGACCAGGCGGCTTTTGATGAAGCCTTTAATGCGCTTATTGAGGAACAGGAAACAAGCATCCAGGCGAACCGGGAACGCGGTCAAAGGGAAACCCCGGCAGTCATTGCAAATCGACAGGTTTTTGTTGAAGGTCTGGCAATTTTGCGCTTGGCGGAAAAACAAGGATTAAAAACCGAGTCGGAATACCGATATTGTCCATCTTTGGCCAAGGTTCCTATGGTACTTCCCTTCCCCGGTGAGTAAAGCAGGGTCGAATGAGCCATCCCGAAATTGACAACCAAACTCCTTTTGCTTTTGAGCCTTTATTCCTTGCCGACGAAGAAGCTCGGCCATTGCTCGTTTTGGTAATCAAGGCAACTTTTACTATCCATGACAAGGGGCCTCTGACGATTGCAGAAGAACAAGTGCCGGTAAATTTGACGGGGGAGCTTTGGGGGGAGCCGGATAAATCGAGTTACAAATATGAGCCTGAGAGTGCCTTTATAAAACCTGCTACCGATGTGGCGCTAATCGGGTCTGCCTATGCACCGGCTGTAGGCGCAACTGATGTCAATGTGGTTATTCGTGTCGGGCCGATTGAAAAAGTAGTGCGAATTATTGGTGATCGCTACTGGATTAAGGCGTTGGGCGTGATCTCAATGACAAAAGCTATGGAGTTCGAACGTATCCCCTTAATCTATGAGCGGGTCTTCGGCGGCTGGAACCGCTCCAACCCGGACCCGGAAAAGCATACTTTTGAGCCAAGGAACCCCGTTGGTACAGGCTTTATGTCTTCTAGTGGCTCATTTAAAGATGCTGTTCGGCTTCCGAATCTGGAGGATCCTAAATTTCTTATAAAAAACAATTTTGATATTCCACCACCGGCAGGTGTTGGCTTTATTTCTCCACATTGGCAGCCTCGTGCGTCTTATGCAGGTACCTACGATAGTGTGTGGCAAAAACAGAGAATGCCTTTACTTCCCAAAGACTTCAACCGGCGGTTCTTTAATGCTGCATCTCCTGGACTTACAGCCCCTGGATTTCTCAGTGGGAACGAATCAGTCATACTGACAAATGTTACGAAGAACGGCAGGCTGTCCTTTAATCTTCCCGGAGTATGCCCCCCTGATTGCCGAGTTCAGCTTCGTGGCCGTAATGATTACAAGTTAAAAACACAACTTGATACTGTAATTATTAATACTGATGAAAATTTACTGTTTTTGTTATGGCGAAGTAACATAACCTTGAGAACTGGGCCACAGGATGTTGTGACCATCGAAATATTGGCCTAAGACGTGTCGTTTGACACTTTTAACTGTTGGTGAAGATAATGGCCACATCCATAAAAAATTTTCTTGTCGAGCTTTACCATGAATACCTAGAGGAGGCATCATTCCTTTACGAACAACGTCTATGCCTGTTTCATAATCCCGAGATCACATGGCTGGATATCGAGGATTTTGGAAACCGTTTTGAGTCCCATATTGATGGATTGGTGGTTGGAGAAGAATTAGCGCTTGAGATTTGCAAGCAGCAGACAAATGAAGGTGACATTGGTGAACTTCACGCTGCTGTAAGGGTATTTTGTCGTCAAAATCGAAAAGAGATCCTATTCGAGTTATTGGATAATCTTGATCCTGATGATAATGAAAAGATAGATGCTGTCAGCAATGCATTGAAAGATGAACTTCCGGCAGATTGGCAAAATGCTATTATAGACAAACTGGCTTCCGGTGAAGAAAAACTTATTCAGATTATTTCTACATTAATTGGATATCGTCGTTTACCTGCCAGTAAAGAGCTATTACAGCTACTGCATCTAAAAAAAACAGCAACAAATCCAGCTGTTATTTGGGCGCTTGGTCGATTGAGAGAAAAAGATGCCACTGATTTACTGCTGCAAAACCTGACTGTTAATCAAGATGAATTATGCTCAAGTTCAGCACTGACTCTTTTAAGAATTGGGGAATATCAAGTTATTTCCCAATGTCTCAAATATGCTGATAGCAGAAATTGGCCTTATATACCTCTTTCACTTGGTGGAGGCCATTCAGTTTTGTCAACGTTAATGACTATCGGATCGGCAAACTATTCAGGATCGGACTCTCTTATAGCATTGGGGCTTTTAGGGGACATTGCGACAGTTGATTTGCTTCTATCTAAACTGTTTGTAAAAGAATCTGTCGAAACCGCTGCGCTTGCTCTGAATCTCATCACCGGTGCTGAGTTGTACAAAGATGAATTTATACCAGAAGAATTCGATGAAGAAGATTTGTCGGAAGAAGAACTTAAGATGTTCAGACAAGGTGAAGTCCCTAAAAAGATCGACGGGACTCTTTATGGTGAGACAGTTAATAGATTGTCACAAAATCCAGATGAATGGCAGAAATGGTGGGCTAATAATAGATCTCGATTCATTCCAGGAGTCCGATATCGTAATGGGAAGCCTTATTCCCCTGCTTGTCTGCTGGAAAATTTGCAGCATGATCGAACCCCGCACAAAATCCGGCAATTGGCATATGAGGAGTTGGTAATTCGTTACGACGTGGATTTCCCCTTTGAAGCGGATATGTTTGTTGCCCAGCAAAAGCGGGTGCTAAAAGCTATTTCTCAATGGGTCGGATCTAACTCAAGCCGATTTAAAGAGGGGGCCTGGTATTTTGCAGGACGACTGATTGCCGATTGAAAAGAGATGCACATTTAAATCATATCCAACGTCAACACTCTCTTTTTCGCTATCTCGATCATTTTTCTAGTAGTTTCCTTCCTTGACTGTCTGAAATATTGGAACATAATAACCATAGCCCGAAAGAGTTGGCTGAGGATGGCCCCTATCTTCGCTGCAATATTGGATTGAGCTTTACGTTCTACAAACTTATGAAAAAATGAACATCCATTGTCATCACGTTCACGTGTAATCAGAGGTTCCGCCATGCCATATACTCAAGACGAAAAACTTATTTCTATAAAGACCCCGCTTGGCAAGGACGTCCTGCTCCTCACCGGTATCAAGGGAACCGAAGAGATCTCCCGTCTGTTCGGTTTCGAGCTTGCCATGATCTCGGAGAAACATGATATATCCTTTGATGCAATAGTCGGGAAGAACGTAACGGTTTCCGTTGTGCTGGCCGACGGAAGCTCCCGCTATTTCAACGGCATCGTATCCAGCTTCTCACAGGGGCGGGGTGGTGGTGAAAAAGGAGGCGCCCCGCAGTTTTCATTCTATCGGGCCACTCTGGTACCGTGGTTCTGGCTCCTGACACAAACCTCAGACATGCGGATCTTCCAGAACAAATCAGCCCCAGATATCATCGACAAGGTGTTCAAGGATCAGGGATTCAAGGATTACCGCCTCAAACTCCAGGGGAGCTATGCCAAACGCGACTACTGCGTTCAGTACCGGGAAACCGATTTTAACTTTGTCTCGCGCCTTATGGAGGAAGAGGGGATCCATTACTTCTTCGAGCACGAAGACGGCAAGCACATTATGGTGATCGGTGACGCACCCTCGGGTCACAAGCCGTGCCTTGGGCAAAAATCAGCATCCTACCACCTGAGCGGTGAGGGGTTGCTGGAGGAGGACATCATCACCTCCCTGGAGATGAGCAAGCAGATCCGGGTCGGCAAATACTCTCTCAGCGACTACAATTTCGAGATACCCAACACCGATCTGACTACGGTGGTGCCGAGCAATACCAAGCTGGGTCCAGGCGAGCGGGAGATCTACGATTACCCCGGTCTCTACGGCAAGAAGTCCGATGGCGACCGGCTGGCGAAGATCCGTATGGAAGAGGAGGAGGCTCAGATAACGAAGATCCTCGGCGGCAGCAGTTGCCGGGCATTCACCAGCGGCTACAAGTTCACGCTCACGGATCACTTCCGCCGTGACCTGAACAACAAGGATTACCTGCTGGTTTCCGTGACCCACGAAGCTGTGGATGGGTACAGCGCAGATGTGGAACCTACCTACCGCAACAGCTTCGAGTGCATCCCACATGACGTGCCCTTCCGACCGCTCCGTATCACCCCCAAGCCGTTTGTAAAAGGGGCTCAGACCGCTATCGTAGTTGGCCCTTCGGGCGAAGAGATCTACCCTGACAAGCATGGCCGGGTAAAGGTACAGTTCCACTGGGACCGGGAAGGAAAAAATGACGACAAGAGTTCTTGCTGGATACGGGTCAGCCAGGCCTGGGCTGGTGGCGGCTGGGGGGCTATGAGCATCCCGCGCATCAAGCAGGAGGTCATTGTCGATTTTCTCGAAGGAGACCCCGACCGGCCGATTATCACCGGACGGGTTTACCACGGTGCGAATCCACCACCTTATGCGCTGCCGGGAGATAAAACCAAGAGTACCATCAAGTCCGATTCCTCCATGGGTGGCGGCGGTTTTAATGAGATCCGATTCGAGGACAAAAAGGGGAGTGAGGAAATCTTCCTGCACGGCCAAAAAGACTGGACTATTGCCATCCTGAACGACAAGAACCAGACGGTCGGGCATGACGAGACGCTGGCGGTTACGAACAATCGCACCAAGGATGTGGGGGTTGACCAGAGCGAAACCATCGGCTCAAACAAGAAGATCAAGGTTGGGGCCAATCATACCGAGTCAATAGGCGCAAATAAGGACCTCAAGGTGGGTGCAAACCACACTGAAGCCATCGGCGCAAACATGTCAATTACCGTGGGCTCCAACAAAACTGAGACCGTAACCATCAATACCGCTGAAACTATTGGCGTGGCAAAGGAGCTAACCATCGGCGGGCTCTACCAGGTAAGCGTTGGCGCAGCCATGAACGAGACCATCGGGGCTGCCAAGGCCGAGGAGATCGGGGCGGCCAAGTCGGTAAATGTCGGCGCCAGCAGCAGTGAAAACATAGGTGTGAACAAATCTGTAAACGCCGGAAGCAATATTTCAGCAAGCGCTGGGAGCAATGTTTCAACAAGCGCCGGAAGCAATATTTCGGAAAAGGCTGGGGAAAGTTTTGCTGTTGACGCAGGCAAGGATGTGCTGGCAAATGCCGGCAAAAAGATGATGCTGGCTTCTGGAGATGATTTTGGAATTTCCGGCGGAAAAAAGGGAAGTATCGAAATAGCCGATGAACTTACCATCAAGTGTGGCGATGCTACGATTACAATGAATAGCAAGGGAGATATCATCATTGACGGGAAAAACATCAGCATCAATGGTTCGGGCAATCTCGTCATGAAGGCAAGCAAGATATCGGGGAATTAATATGGAAAAATCAGCAGTGCGTCATCTGTTTTCCGCCGAAGCCTCGGCGTCTTTTGAAGGAATACGTGTCGGCAAAATCGTTCGGATAAATGAAGAAGGGAAGGTTCTTGTCACCTTCGCAGGTTCCTTGGATTCGGAAATCGAGGCGCGGGCTACCCGCACTTTAATGCAGAGTCTTCGAACGTCGGATCCGGTGCACCGCGAGGTGCTTCTTGTGTTTGAAAACAACAACCTTGGCCTGCCGATAATAATTGACACGATGCATTCGCTGCTTGATGATGTCGCGGAGGCAACGGCTGTTGCTCTTGAGGCGGAGAAGCCTGAGGATGTGCTGATTGACGGCAAGCGGATAACCTTTGACGCTCAGGAAGAGATTGAGTTGCGTTGCGGGAAATCGAGCATAACCCTCACGAAAGCCGGGAAGGTTTTAATTCGCGGGGCATATCTTCTGAGCCGTTCGTCCGGCACGAATCGTATCAAGGGTGGTTCAGTGCAGATTAATTGAGGGCGCGCTGTTTCATGTTGTTGGAATTTTTTATTGGAGGGCCGGAGTAACCAGTCATGGGAGTTACCGTATTCGCTGAAAACATGGGTTTGTTTCACAAAGGGAGCGACGGAAAGGGAATTGCCCCTGGCGACGTTTGCCTGAGTCCGCCGCCGCCTCCAACCGGTCCTGTGCCGGTTCCCTATGTGAATTCGCTCAGCGCTGCGGACTTGGCCGATGGAAGCAAAACAGTCAAGATCGACGGCGAGCCGACCGCGCTGGAAGACAGCTCCAATATCTCCACCAGCACCGGGGATGAAGGGGGCACCCAAGGCGGCAACGTTATCACGCATAAGACCAAAGGTAAGGGATACTTCAAGCTCTGGTCTTTTACGGTACAGATTGAAGGCAAGGGCGTGGATCGGAACGGCGATCCGATGGCCCAAAATTGTGCTTCAATGCCTCCAGGCGCTGTCAATACGGCTGCACTAACTAAATTCCAGGCTCTTGCCAAAGCAAAAGGCCCATGCAAAAAAGCTAATCCTCCTAACGGCGGAACCAACAAGAAACAGAAAAAGAAAGTAAAAGGTGGCCCTTGCTGGCAGTGCAAAAGGGTGACCTCAGGCCGTAAGAACAGGTCCAAATTCACTCCGGACCATCAACCGCCCCAAGTCCGCGCCTGGTATATGGGTGGATGTCACGCAACCAAAGCGGAATGGAAGGCATGGGTGAAAGACGAGAAATCAGTGAAGCCTCATTGCAAGGGATGCTCTGATGCGCAAGGCGGGAAACTGTCAAATGCTACAATCAAAGATCTTCTTAATATGACGAAAAAATTCTAACGACTTGTTCATATTTGGGCCACTGATTTTATTGAAGAATTGAGAGGAATACCGGGTATGTCACGCTACGACGATTTGATGAAAAAATACCTGGCCGAGTTACGTGAGGCCAGAGAAAAGGCGCTCAAATGGTGGGACGCGCTGGTGGCCAGGGAAACCGCCTTGACGGGAGACCGTACACAAGCCCTGCAAGCGTTGAAGATGCGTTGGATGGTTGGTCCGGTCTCTCATCCATATGTAATTGCAGTTTATCGTAAATATTTTCTTAAAATCATCGAGATTAATGAGAGTTTGGATGAAGAAATAATTACTGATGAGATTGAACCTGAAACCGAAGCGGCCTGGGGAGTGGAAGAGGATGAAGAAGATGAGGAGGGAACAATCGAACCGGAATATCTGTTGCGTCACGACCTGAACTGCTATGACGAAGAATTGTATGAATTTATGCAACCGCTTGTTTTTTCCACGATCGGTCTTGATTCGGACGAAAATTACGTGTGAGTTTGAGGAACTTCATGAATGAACTGATTTTACATCATGTTTCAGAAGGGTTGTCAAGACTGCTCAGTCTGCCGCGCGATCTGGACGAAGCCTGGACACGGCCAAACTTGCCGATTCGTCTATCAGAAGCATCCGAGGCGCATCGCAGGCTGTTTAAGGAGTATGAAAAGGAACTGGATGAAAATATCAAGATCGCACTGGAGTGGTGGGAAGGGCGGCTCAACGTCAAACAATCTGTTAATAAGCTGGACCGCAAAGAAGCGCTCCATGCAATGTACTCTGAAACTATTGCCGGGCCAGCCTCACGTGAAATTATCTGGGTTGTCAGAAAATACTGGCTTGAATGCGAAAAGCTAAATACGTCATTACCAAAGACCCAATGGGTTCCGCCCGAGGTTTTTCTTCTTACCTGGCTTATGGACGGTAAGCACGAACAGGCTTTGGAGGTCTTGAGCGGCATGATTTATTGGCCTATCGGGCTTGACAATAATGGGAGCTGGGTCTG
>JBAYZR010000102.1:0-10437 GCA_041672425.1 Pedobacter sp.
CTGAACTGATTGAGGCAAACCGCAGACGTAGCAGAGCTACGTTGAGGATTTGGTGATTGAAGTTCGGTCAAAGATGGCCTGAAGATGAGATGCAAGATGGCCATGTTATTTTTTTACAGCTCCTAAGTGCCATATGAGCAGATCGTTTGAAAACGCATTAGAATCAAAGAGGCCTTGAGTTTTTGTTGTCGACGATGAGCCGGAGCTTCTTGGCCTAATGAAATCTAAGTTAATGCACAGCGCGATGTATTTTCCTTCACCACTGTGCGGCGGCTTTAGAGGCAGTTGAACGGGATTTACCTGATATTATCCTTATGGATATCGATACAGTACGGAGACTGCGAGCCGAAATCCGTACCATAAAGAAGCGCAAGGCGACCGTACTGCGCGGACAGATCGTGCCACTAAAACCACTGAACTCGTTACTTGGCCAGCACATACCTCCCAAAGCGAACGAAAGAAGATGAACTTGCCGTGCTAGTTGTCAGTCTTGGTGGCGAATTCCCGTGGACCATGGTTGAGACACCTTCGCACAAAATTTATGCACACTGGCTAAACAATTTGATGTAACGTTCTTTTTCGGGTAGGCTATTGCCATGCAGAGCTTGATTTCATCAGGGAGGTTATTCATGACACCAGTGGCAAAAATCAGTGAAGTACCTAATTTCGGCAAGAAGCTGGTCTCCGTTTCCGGCCAGGAAATCATGTTGATCAACGTCAAAGGCGTTATCCATGCCTGCGAAAACGAATGTCCCCATCAGGGAAGCCCGCTGAACGCCGCTGTGGTAAAGGACGGTACCATCTCCTGTCCGCGCCACGGATATCGTTTCAGTTTAATTAACGGAAACTGTGCCGATCACCCCGAATTCACCCTCAAAATCTATCCGGTTCACCTAAGTGGAGATGATATCCTTATTGACCTGGGATAGTTGTGGATCATGTCCTGATCTCCATCATTGCAACCTGTGCCGTTGCTCTTTCCTTAATAGCCGCCGGTCATGCCCTGCTGTACAAGCGCGATTCCCGTTCCGCCTTGGGATGGATGTGCCTGAATCTGACGCTACCACTGCTTGGGCCTTTCTTATACTGGTGTCTCGGTGTCAACCGTATCTCCCGCCGGGCCCGCATGTGGCAGAAAAGTGGTCGAAGAATCAGCGGAGTGGAAATCTATCCGATCGAAGATCGGGAAGTGGAGTCTGTTCTGATTCCTCCCGAGGCGCATCATCTGCATGACCTGCGAGTTCTTGCAGACCATCTGGTTCAAACCCGCCTGAGGGCAGGAAACCGCATCACCCCACTGGTAGATGGCGAGGAAGCGTACCCTGCCATGCTGGCAGCCATCAAAGGAGCGCGGGCAAGCATTAACCTTAGCAGCTACATATTTGATGCTGACGGGATCGGTGCGGAATTTGTCATTAACCTGAAGGATGCTGCTGAACGAGGTGTCGAGGTTCGTGTGATCATTGACGCCTTGGGAGAAAAATACAGCCGTGTCTCGCCCCGTAAGGCACTGGCCGGATCAAGGGTTTGCCTGGTGCGCTATCTACCCCTGCGTCACGGCGCTTATATCAATCTGCGCAATCACCGCAAGCTGCTGATTATCGACGGTTGCGAAGCCTTTACCGGCGGGATGAACATCCGCAGCCGCCATCAAGCATCCCATGTCGCAGACCGGAAAGCAATTCACGACATGCACTTCTGCGTCCGTGGGCCGGTGGTCAATGATATGCAGCGCGCCTTCCTTGAGGATTGGCACTTTGTGACCGGCGAGCGACTGGATAACCCGCTCTTTTTCCCGATCGTAGAGCCCCATGGCAACTCCATTGCACGCTGTATCAGCGATGGTCCGGACAAGGAATTCAGAAAGCTGGAACAGATCATTATGGGGGCACTCTCCTGTGCCTGCCAATCCGTCTTTATCATGACACCCTACTTCATCCCCGACCGGCCGATGATATCAGCCCTGGTCACCGCTGCCCTGCGCGGAGTTGACGTCTGTATTGTGTTACCAGGAAAGAATAACCTTCCCTTTGTCCAATGGGCCTCCAATGCCTTACTGGCTGACCTGCTGGCCAATGGAGTCAGGATTTTCTATCAGCCGGCGCCCTTTGTGCACACGAAGATCTTCATCGTGGACAATGTCTGGTCGCTGATAGGTTCCGCCAATCTGGATGCCCGCAGCCTGCGCCTCAATTTCGAGCTTAACCTGACAATCCTTGACAGCAACTTTACTGCGCAATTAAAATCCCACTTTGAAGCAGCCCTGGCAGCATCCCGTGAGATAACCCTCACTGAACTGGAATGCCGCAGCTTGCCTGTCAAGCTCAGGGAGAACTTTGCCAGACTTTTTTCACCATATCTGTAAATCTGAACTTCGCTTTGAATCCTGGTTAATCAATAAATATTCCGACATCGTTTTGATCAAAAATGTAAAAAATCTCGACAAAACGCCGGGGTTTTTTGGATTAATACGGGCCGTGAATATGCAACTTGCTTAAATAATTATAATATTTTATGTTGGCACGGCTTGTGCTTTTTATGGATCAAAATAGTTGAAATATACGGATACCGAGAGGAGATCAGCAAAATGCCATGGTACATAAATCCAGTAATAACCTGCAACGTATTGAACCGGATAGCTAACCGTCATCCGCGCACAACACTTCAGGATCTTAATAAAACTTTGGAACAAGCTACTCAATTACTCTGGAGCAAGCAAGAGCGCTATTATAAAAACAGGCCAACATACGCCAACAATAATCAATGTTCTTCAATGCCAGGTAAAGACGCTTGAACATCGCCTCATTACAGTAACTGCTTGACATTGCCGGATGCATTATTTAGATAAGGGAGTCAGAACAAACTGATATACCAAGTTTTACGCGCGGATTTGGGTCATATTTGTCGTTCCTGATATTTGTTTTTTTCTGACTCCCTGAAGAGTCCTTGCCAATGCGCAATAATTAAATAGCCGTGATTGAGAGCTGCTGCGAATATGACCGAAAATATGACACTAAACGACATTATCGTTGCCCGCATAGCCGAACAGGGGCGCATTACCTTTGCTGCCTTCATGGAGGCTTGCCTCTACGAGCCGGGCCTGGGCTACTATACTTCGCCGGGCCGCAAGGTCGGAGCAGAGGGTGATTTCTATACCAGTATCACGGTGCATGCCACCTTTGGCCGGGTAATTGCCAGGGAAATTGCCCAGATGTGGCGCTGCATGGGCTCACCGGCCGGTTTTACCCTGGTGGAGTGCGGTGCCGGTCACGGCCGCCTGGCATGCGACATCATGGATTATCTGGCGGAGCGGGAACCGGAAATGTACCAGCATCTCACCCTTACCCTCGTGGAACGGGAACCCTCCCTGGAGGAGGCGCAGGCCGAACTGCTGGCGGACCACCTGGAGAAAGTGCGCTGGTTGTTGCCGGAGGACTTTAGCGGTGGCGCTTTCACCTTTAGCGGTTGTCTCTATTCCAACGAGCTGATAGATGCCTTGCCGGTACACCGGGTAGTGATGACGGCTGATGGTTTGCAGGAGGTCTATGTTGCCCTCAAGGAGGGTGAGCTGACTGAACAGCTGGGACCGCTGTCAACATCTGCTGTTGGCGATTACCTGGAACGAATCGGCATAAAGCTTTATGTCGGCCAGCAGGCCGAGGTAAACCTGGCGGGTCAGGAGTGGCTGGCAACGGCAGCCCGTGCCCTGCAACAAGGATTCGTACTGACTATCGACTATGGCTATCCGGCAGCGGAACTGTTTACGCCACAACGTAACCGGGGGACATTGTTGTGTTACCACCGTCATCAGGTGGAGGAAAATCCATACATCCGTCTGGGCCAACAGGACATTACCGCGCATGTGGACTTTACCAGCCTGATGAAACGCGGCGAGGAGCTGGAGCTGCAACCGGTCTGGTTCGGCGAACAGTATCGTTTCCTGCTTTCAACCGGGATTATTGATGAGATGGAGGATATAGAGCGCTCGGATGTATCCGAAGAAGAGAAACTTCGCTTACGGCTGACACTTAAAAAGCTGATCGTGCCTGAAGGCGGCATGGGTGACACCTTCAGGGCGCTGATTCAGTCAAAGGGGGTAGATTCCCCCCGGCTGCTTTGTCAGCGCGGGATTGGAGGGTGAATATGCCGGTCTCCAGCTTGTCTGATATCCGGGGCATCGTCTTCGACCTGGATGGCACCCTTTATGCCTCGCCCGATTTTGCGGCCACCATCCAGGATGAGTCGGTCGAATACATGGCAGGTATCAAGGGGGTACCCACGGAGGAAATGCGCACGTTGATGGCAAACACCCGCGCCCGCCTGGCAGAGGAGAGTGGCAGCGTCCAGACCCTGTCCGCCGTCTGCACCGAGTTGGGTGGCAGCGTCCGTGAACTGCATGCTTTTTTTGAAGAACGATTGCGCCCCGAGGCCTATCTGGTACGGGATGAACGGGTCATCGCCCTTTTGGAAAAACTGCGGGAACAGTTCCAGCTGCACATCTACACCAACAACAACCGTGTCCTGACAACGCGTATTTTGGGATATCTTGGTCTTGACAACCTGTTTGATCGCATCTTTGCCATCGACGATGCCTGGCGGGCCAAGCCGGATGAGTTGATGCTGGAGCAGCTCTTCTCGGTAACAGGTCTGACGCCGGACCAGACGCTCTTTGTGGGCGACCGCTATGACGTTGACCTGCGGTTACCGGAGCAGAAAGGATGCCCGATCTTCCTAAGCCAGAACGTTGATCAATTGTTGCGCCTGGAGGGTTTGATAAGCGGATCGCACGAGCTTCACTAACTTATCCTGTTTATCAGGGTGGGGAACATAGATTTACCGTCCGTCAAGGAGACACCGATATGAGTGAGAACAAGGAGATGCTCGATGCCATCATGCGCGCCATGGAGTTGGAGAAGGAGACCTTCGATTTCTACACCAAGGCCGGGCATAAGACCTTTAACCCGGCTGGCAAGCGCATATTCAGATGGTTGGCCAAGACTGAGGAAGGCCATTACAACAAATTGACCGAGCTATATAATTCGCTGCATGAAAGTGGGCGCTGGGTGTTTTATGGCGGCTCCACCTTAGAGTTGGCTCCGACCGACGATGACGAGCGCCAGGTGACCTTTGACACTGGTGATGTCGAGGCGCTCAGGATAGCCCAGGATATTGAAAAGCGCGGTATGGCCTACTACGAAGAGTTGATCGCCAGGATCAACGACCCGGACGGCAAAGCCATGTTATGTACTCTGCGCAACGAGGAAATAGAGCATCTGCGGATTGTCAGTGAGAAATTGACAGGAATCGAGCAAACTTGACCATCATCTATTTCGATTGCCATGCCGGTATTTCCGGAGATATGACCGTGGGAGCGCTGCTTGATCTGGGGACGCCGCTGGAGCATCTGCGGGACGAACTGGCCAAACTCCCGCTTCCTCCTCATTCCTATACTCTTTCTACAAACCGCACCGAACGTCGGCACGTGACAGCCCTGAAGTTCAACGTGGAGATCAATGATCATCATACCCACCGGAGCTACGCCGGGATTGCTGCCATGATTGCTGCCAGTGGATTGTCCGGCCCGGTCAAGGATCGGGCACAACGGATCTTCAGGCGGCTGGCCGAGGCCGAGGCTTTGGTGCATGGCGTGGCCATTGAAGAGGTACATTTTCACGAGGTCGGAGCGGTGGATTCCATCGTGGACATCGTCGGCGCTGCTATCTGCCTGGAGTACCTGGGCGTTGAATCGATCTACGCCGGAGCGCTGCCGCTGGGAAGCGGTTTTGTTGAAACCGCCCACGGGCGCCTGCCGACGCCGGCCCCGGCCACAGCCGAGCTTTTGAAGGGATTGGCGGTGCATGGCGAATGTGGCGCTGGCGAACGCGTGACACCGACCGGCGCTGCCATCCTGGCGGCCTTGGTGAACTGTACCGGATCAAGACCGGCCATGAAGCTCATAAATGTCGGCAGCGGCGCTGGCAGCAAGGACTTCAGCGATTGCCCCAATATCCTGCGGGCCTTCCTTGGTCAGGCTGAGGTGGCGCAGAGGGTAGGCGACGAAGTGGTCGTGGTCGAGAGCAACATTGATGATTCCACTCCGGAGGTGCTCGGTTATGTCATGGAGCTGCTGCTGGAACATGGGGCGCTGGATGTATTCTTTACGCCGATCCAGATGAAGAAGAACCGTCTTGCCACGCAACTGTCGTTCCTATGTCACCCGGAACAGTTGGGCACTCTGGCGCGGTTGCTGCTGAGCGAGACCTCGGCCATCGGCCTGCGCCATTATCCTGTTGGCCGGATTACTCTGGAGCGGCGGATCGAGGAGCGGGAGACACAATTCGGCACGATGCGTTTCAAGCTGGTATTCGACAATGGCTTCCTGTTGCGGGTAGCGCCGGAATATGAGGAATGCCGCCGGGTGGCGCAAGAGCGGGGCATGCCGTTGCAGGATGTGATGCGGATTGTGTCTGCAACGCTGAATTCCATGGAAAAGAGGGATGTGAAGATTTTATGAGAATTTCTACCGTGAGTATCGGCGATGAACTGATTTGCGGTGAAGTTATTGACTCCAATGCTCCTACTGTAGCCAGGGAGCTTATCGCGAAGGGTTTGCGGGTGATGCGGCATATCACCGTGGGCGACAGCGAATTGGACATCATGTCGGCGCTGGCTGACTTGAGGCGCATAAGTGATGCCATCATTGTCACCGGCGGTCTTGGCCCCACGGTTGATGATCTGACCACCCACGCAGCTGCCCGGGCCACCGGTCGGCGGCTCGTTGTCAGCGAAGAGGCCAAGGCCCATGTTCGCCAGATGTCCGGCAAACTCACGACAATGATTTTCTGCCCGTTCAGCGACAAGTAATCCATGATTCCTGCAAAAACCACCTTGATACCCAACCCTAACGGCACTGCCTGTGGTTTTCAGCTGATGCACAACGGATGTTTCATGTTCTTTCTACCCGGCGTCCCTTCGGAGATGGAGCGCATGCTGCACGATTCCGTGATCCCTTTTCTGGCGGAACGGGTGACCAGGAAACGCATCATCCGCTCTGTGCATCTCAATGTCTTTGGCCCGTGCGAGGCCGAGGTGAATGAGCTGCTAAGCGGAATCTCCCGACCCGAGCAGGGTCTGCAAATAGGGATCTGCGTATCTTTTCCGTGGATGCGGATCACGCTACGGGCCGATGCGGACAGCGAGGAAGGGACACTGGCGCTACTCGTGTCGGCAGCCCAGGCAGTGCGGGAGCGGTTGCAAGAGTACATATTTTCCGAGGGAACAGACACCTTGGATGAAGTGGTTGCAGTTTTGATCCGCCAAAGCGGGCTGACCCTGGCCGTGGCAGAGTCGTGCAGCGGCGGGATGATTGCCCAGCGTATAACGGATGTGCCGGGTAGTTCCGGATATTTTCTGGAGGGGCAGGTGACCTACAGCAACAGTGCCAAGATCCGTATGCTTGATGTGCCGGTCGCCCTCATCGACGAAAAGGGTGCGGTCAGCAGCGAGGTAGCCAAAGCCATGGCCAAGGGTGTGCGGCGCGTGGCTGGCAGCGATCTCGGATTGTCAGTAACCGGCATTGCCGGGCCGGATGGCGGCAGCGAGGAGAAACCTGTCGGGACGGTCTTCATCTCTCTGGCGGCCTCTGATGGTTGCTGGACAAAGCGTTTCCAGTTCAGCGGCAGTCGTAACGAAATCCGCGTTATCACCTCTTGGATGGCGCTGGACTGGCTACGGCACTATCTGCTCACTAAAATATCCGCATAGACACATCGGAAAACCACACCCAAAAAATCCCAAAGAAGAAGCGCACCACAATCCAGTTGTGTTAACCACGGGTAAAATTGAACAGCCACAGAATAGCCCGTGGTTTACACCACGGGCTATGACATTTTGCCCCTTCGGACTGTAAGGGGACGGGGGAACTGTAAGAGAACAGGTTTCACCCTGCCCCCCCTCATCAAACCGTACGTGCAGTTGTCGGGTAGAAATACGGTGCGCGCATGTTTAGGGCAACATCTTCCATTGTTTCCGCCGTTTCCAGCTTCGTGGCAAAGAGACGCCAGACCATGCATCACGTTTCCGCAAGCCCCCCTCTCATCCCGGAAAGTCGGATTTCCCGATTCCGGTTGGCAGCAATGGCTTTCCCGAGTGAACCTTCCCATCCAATCCGAAGATTAAGCGTTCGCCCACATCCTCCCCTTGATTCTAGTTATTCGCGGGGTTCCGGAAAATACGGGAAGTGTCCCTAGTTATTTTCCTAGTTATTTTCCTAGTTATTTTCTAGTTATTTTCCCTAGTTATTTTCCGTCCCCTTACACCTCTTGATGTATCATGCTGATATCAATGGTGAATTGCACTTTTTTTAACGAGGAACTTCAGACTAGGGACGCTTCCCTGTTTTTAGTGGCCTTCCAGTTTTTTTGGGTCTTAATGACTGATTTAAATGGATACTGCACGCCCCGCTCTCGCATTGATGCCGTTTCGGCAAATAAGGGCGAACGCGGGCAAACAACCAGTAGCCAATGCGGGCAAACCGATTAATTAGCGGAATCTGGATGATGCGCCCCATAAGACCGTAAATTGTTGAGGCTGGAAATGCCTGCCAGATGGCCCAGAATGAGTCGACCCCTTTGAACACTTGTTCGTCCTGATCAATGGCATGCAACTGATGCATGAAATCTGCGAGCGGTATCTGGTACGGTAGCGGGTCGAAATCAGGTCTGCTGATGTCTATCGCTACCAGCTTTTCACCATGATCTTTCCGCAGGTAGTGCTCGATCTCGGTAGCACAGACCACGCATGAGCCATCATAGAACACTCTGAGCGGAAAATGGGGTGTTTTAAGCACTGGTGTATTCTCTCCCAATATCTCGGCGTTGACTGTTAGCCTGGTAAGCTGTCTTTTTCTGGTATGGCAGCAACTGCGCACTGGAAGCTGTCAGAGCCTCTAGTTTATCACGAGTGCTTATGGGGTCAAACCTACAAAATTTACTTTGTCAAGAGTGTAGGTTTGACCCCTCCGGGGTTCCGCAATCTGAGCTATGAAATTGCAATTCGAACTGGCTTGCCGACTCGACTCAACATATCAACCAAGGCGTCGATGGTAAACTTGCTGATTTTCTTGTTCACCACGTCTGAAACACGCGGACGAGAAACTTTCAGAATCTCGGATGCTTCTGCCTGCTTGAGGTGGTTTTCTACGATCCACTTGGACAATTCTTCCATGAGCTGTTCTTTGAGCATCTTGGTGTCGTTGATGCGTTGCTGCGACTCCGTTTGAAGGCGAGCAGCATCTGCCGGTTCGAAGCCAAGTTCTAAAAATATATTTGCACCTGGCTTGGTAACGTGCTGGATTTTAGTGTTGGTTGTCATTTTTTGTCCCTTCTTTCTCTCACAATGGCTCGGTAACGGGCTTCTGCAACATCCTTATCGTGTCTTGTAGTCGCTTCTGTTTTCTTCTGAAAACAATGCAACACATAGATTGCCTCTTCAAACTTAGCCACATACATCACACGATAAATTCCGGTATTCTCGCGAATTCGGATTTCTTTTGTTCCTGAACCTACCTCGTCGAACGGCTTCCAGTTGTCTGGATCAAGCCCCGCCTGTACTTTTCCAAGCTGAAAGCCTGCCTCTTTCCGAGGTTCCGCAGGAAATTCAAGAATGTCCTGATATGCTGTTCCCATCCAGCGAATTTCTTTTTCTTGTTCCATTTGTACCTCTGTATGTATAAAATTTTATACATTACTGGTGTACAAATCAAGCAAATTATATGTGGTGAGTGTAAAACCGTCATTTTTCGTTTTGTAGTTGTCTACTTTCTCGTTGCCCTGATTTCGGCGTTTTAGAAGATTGAAAGTTATCACTGATGACGAATCTGGAGGACACAATACGGATTATTCCTCTTTTCGTGGTCTTACCGGTCTACGCGGCCTTGGATCTCTACCCGTCAAACCCCCACTTTCTCCACAAAGTCATTATTGCCGGCGGGTCTGCCGGTTCTTGTTGAACAGAAGCAATTCTTGGTTTTAAAAAAGCGAAAACCGGAACAGATTTATTTTTTACCACCAATTCATTAGCAATAAATAAATCTGTCCCGGTTTTCTCTCCGGTTCCCAATAGCGACCATTTCGTTCATTTCCACGAAATGGTCTTCAGATGGAATACCTATTTCTTTACACGCTGTTATTGCTTTTTCTATAGTCGGAATGAAGTTTTTATATTCACGATATTCGAGTATTTTGCTCAAATCACGAGCCGACCAATACTCAGCTCCTGTATTGTCATGTTTTTTTATTTGTTCAAATGGAGGTGACTACTCAGAGGTTGATCGAACTCAATCAGAATAGGTAGCCGACATGGCACGGATTTTCCGCCAGTCGGCACAGATTCTGATAAGGCGCATAAATCTGCATGCTGTTCGACCGGAAATGATGT
>JBAYZR010000103.1:0-10356 GCA_041672425.1 Pedobacter sp.
CCTGGAGAGGCTGCCTGGTCTTGTCATCCCTGGTATTAATGCCGCTTCCCATCACGTTGTTTTTCTGGTTGCCGGGCAAAGTTTTGTAAAAGCTAAGCGGCAGCTCCGGTGTCGCTTGGGCGCTGCCTGGGACGATCTGCGTGTTTGATGTGTCTGGCTGCTGTTGGGAGGTGGCGACTGTTTGCTGAGGTGGCTGAACTTTAGCAGGTGAAGTAACTTCTTGCCTGGGTGAATTCTCAAGGCTTATTTGTTCTGTAGCTGCTTGAAAAGCCTTTTTGGCAGACCGCTGAGAAAAAAACCAGCCAGCGCCAAAACCAATAATGAAAGTAATAACTCCGGTAAAAATAACGATGGTCGTAATCATCCCGGCCGGTTCTTTACGAGGCTGTTTTATATTTTGAGCAGTGACGTAGGCTTGTTTTGGTTCGTTGTAATCGATCCTCATGGGGAACTCCGCTACATTCGTTCAGGTGCTGATATGCCCAGTATGGTCAGTGCATTTTTCAGGGTTTGGGCGGTGCGTTTCAGCAGATAAAGCCGCGCGCTGGTCAGGGTGGGATCATCGGTGATAACCCGGTTTTTATTGTAGAAGCTATGGAAGCAACTTGCCAGTTCGGTCAGGTAATAGGTCAGGCGATGCGGCTCAAAATGCATGGCGCTGTCATCAACGGCATCGGGCAGTGCGGAGAGTAGTTTGACGAGCTGTAGTTCTTCCGGAGTTTCCAGGACTGTAATCGCTTCCGGCGCCGGATGCTCAGGAGCTGAAAATCCCTTTTCAACGGCGTTCTCGAAGATGCTACAGATGCGGGCATGGGCATACTGCACATAGTAGACCGGATTGTCAGGCGACTGCTCCTTGGCCAGATCTATGTCAAAGACCAATTGTGAATCAGGCTTGCGCATGATGAAGAAAAAACGGGTAGCGTCACGACCGGCTTCGTCGATCAGATCCCGCAGAGTGACGTAGCTGCCGGCGCGTTTTGAAATCTTGACCTCTTCTCCGCCGCGCATCACCGTGACCATCTGGTGCAGGACATATTCGGGCCATCCCTGTGGGATACCACGGTTGAGAGCCTGTAGTCCGGCGCGCACGCGGGTGATGGTGCTGTGATGGTCGGAACCCTGCTCATTGATGACGCGTGTGAAGCCTCGCTCCCATTTGGCAAGATGATAGGCTATATCGGGGACGAAATAGGTGTAGCCGCCATCGCTTTTGCGCATCACCCGGTCCTTGTCGTCACCGAAGGCTGTAGTTCGCAGCCAGAGCGCGCCGCCATCTTCATATGTGTGGCCGTTTTCTTTGAGAAGCCGTACTACGTTATCGACGCGCCCTTCGCTGTATAGGCTGGACTCCAGGGTAAAGACGTCAAAATGGACATCGAAGGCCTTCAGGTCCAGATCCTGCTCGCGCCGCAGACAGGCCACGGCGAAATCGCGAATGGCATCCAGATTGGCGGGGTCGCCCAGTGCGGAGACATGCCGATCGTTGGCGTCCACGGTTTCCTTGTCCAGGTACGAACGCGCCACGTCCTTTATGTATTCCCCCTGGTAACCGTCAGTCGGCCAGCTTGGGTCATCCGGCTCGACACCCAGACAGCGGGCTTGTACCGAGAGGGCCAGGTTGGCGATCTGCTGCCCGGCATCGTTGTAGTAGAATTCCCGGGTGACGTTCCAGCCGGTGGCATTGAGCAGACGACAGATAGTATCGCCGATAGCGGCTCCACGTCCGTGGCCGATGTGCAGAGGTCCGGTCGGGTTGGCGCTGACAAACTCCACCTGAACCTTTTTACCTGCCCCGGTCGTAGTGAGACCGAAGGCCTCTCCCTGTAACTCGATATTTATAAGGGTGGCTTGCCAGGCAGCAGGGGCGACAAACAGGTTGATGAAGCCGGGACCGGCGATTTCGGTCTTTGTCAGCAGACCATTTCCGTCACCGATATGCCGGAGGATAATCTCAGCTATCTGGCGTGGCGACTTGCGTTCTGCTTTGGCGAGTTGCATGGCTGCATTGCAGGAAAAATCTCCATGTTCCGGGTTTGCAGGTTTACCGATGATAACGGCAGGCAGAGGCGACGAAAAAAGCTCCTCTGCGGCAGTAGCGGCGTGCAGGGCGTTTTCAACAAGTGAGGCAATTCGGCTGCGCATCATTTCCAGGGAGCTTTCTTGGTATCGGTTTGAGTGCATTCGTCTTCGTCAGCGTCCTTGATGCTGACGTCGCGGGAAAAATCAGGGCAGCGCGCGCCTCCATCGCTCACGCGGAAACGTTTGGAACATTTTTCACGCCAGGCGCAGACGGCACAGCTTTGTCTAGGCATAGTATTGATCCTGATGAAATTAAGGTTGTTTCTTTTCCTGAGGGAACTGGTAGATAACTTCATTACTGCGTACGAGCCCGAAGTCTTTGCGGGCGATACTTTCCAGATAGCGGCGGTCGCTCTTGAGTGCCAGGATTTCCCGCTTCAACTGTTCATTTTCGCCCTTGGTGTCCATGAGCCGAGAATCAATTTTACGTTTATCCTGCTTAAGCTCGTAAATTCGCAGCAGACCTTTATCACCGAAGACGGTAAAGAAGAGGATGAAAATGATGCATCCCGCAGGGATGAAGTACATCCTTTTCCGGAGTCGTAGCTTCATACGATTATCCTTTGCCGATCCTCGCGGCAAAATAAGCCGCTGTTTTTCTCAGTCCGCTTTCCAGATCGATCTTCGGTTTCCATCCAAGTTTCTTACTGGCCAGTGAAATATCAGGCTGACGCTGCTTGGGGTCATCCTGTGGTAGTGATTTAAAGATGATCCTGGATTGTGATCCGGTTATTGTAATGATTTTTTCGGCGAACTCAAGGATTGTGCTCTCCACCGGATTACCAAGATTGACCGGGCCAATAAAGTCGTTACATTCCATCATCCTGACCATTCCGTCCACCATGTCGTCCACGTAACAGAAGGAGCGGGTTTGAGCACCGGCGCCGTAGACGGTTATCTCCTCGTTTCTCAGGGCCTGAAGCATGAAGTTCGAAACCACCCGGCCATCGTTCTCGGCCATTTTGGGACCATATGTGTTAAAGATACGTATGATGCGGATATCCACGCTGTTCTGGCGGTGATAGTCCATCATCAACGTTTCTGCTACTCGTTTGCCCTCGTCATAGCAACTGCGGATGCCGATCGGGTTGACGTTGCCCCAGTAATCCTCGGTCTGCGGGTGTACCTGAGGGTCGCCGTAGACCTCCGAGGTAGAGGCCTGGAGGATGCGAGCCTTGACACGTTTGGCCATCCCCAGCATGTTGATGGCGCCCATCACGCTGGTCTTTGTGGTTTTGACCGGGTTGTACTGGTAGTGAACAGGTGAGGCTGGACAGGCCAGGTTATAAATCCGGTCAACTTCCAGCAGGATCGGTTCTGTGATATCGTGGCGAACGAGTTCGAAGCGGTGGCTGTCCATAAGGTGGATGATGTTGTCCTTGCTGCCGGTAAAAAAGTTGTCCAGGCAGATGACATCATGACCTTCATTCAGCAGTCGTTCGCACAGGTGTGAACCGATGAAACCGGCGCCGCCGGTAACCAGGATGCGCATGCGTTACCTTCCCTTACCGCAGACATCACCGCCGCAACGCCCCAAGGGGATGTAACTGAAACCGGCGGCGGCCATGCGGTTGGGCTTGTAGAGATTGCGGCCATCCACGATGATGGGGTTTTTCAGGGCTGTCTTGATGCGGTCAAAATCGGGGTTGCGGTACTCATTCCAGTCGGTGATGATCGTCAGGGCGTCGGCGCCCGCCAAGATGTCATACTGGTTATGGCTGTACTCGATGCGGTCGCCGAATATCTTTTGGGCCTCTTTGATGGCTTCCGGGTCATGGGCCCGTACAGCGCCTCCGGCTGCCAGCAGCCGCTCAATGATGGTGATGGCCGGTGCTTCACGCATGTCGTCGGTTCGTGGCTTGAAGGAAAGTCCCCAACAAGCAACCGTGCGTCCGGTGAGAGGCTTTTCCTTGTCAGGTCCGCCCAAAGCCTTGATCAGTTTATCTGCGAGCACTTCTTTCTGACGTTCATTGACATCTTCAACCCCCTTGAGCAGCAGAAAGTCGAAATTACACTCCTCGCCGGTCCTGATAAGGGCTTTGACATCCTTGGGAAAGCAGGATCCGCCGTAACCGGGGCCGGGAAACAGGAAATCGTAACCGATACGGGAGTCGGAGCCGATTCCTTCACGGACCGCAGCCACGTCAGCGCCCATGTATTCGCACAGACCAGCGATCTGGTTCATAAAGGAAATGCGTGTTGCCAGCATGGCATTTGCAGCATACTTGGTCATCTCGGCACTGCGGATGTCCATGACGATCATGCGATTCTGTTTGCGCATGAAGGGGTCGTAAAGTTCCTTCATGATCTCGGCGGTGCGGACATTGTCGGTACCGATTACCACACGGTCAGGCTTCATGAAGTCTTCGATGGCAGCCCCTTCCTTGAGGAATTCCGGATTGGAAACCACGTCAAATTCCAGATCAATATCGCGAATGGCCAGTTCTTCTTTCACGGCGGCACGTACCTTGTCGGCGGTACCAACCGGAACGGTGGACTTGTCGACGATGATCTTGTAGCCGGTCATGGCACGGCCAATTTCGCGGGCAACACCAAGAACGTATTGCAGGTCTGCTGAACCGTCCTCGCCAGGTGGTGTGCCGACAGCGATAAAACTAACCAGGGATGACTGTACTGCCTCGCTACAGTTGGTGGTAAAGGAGAGTCGCCCCTCAGCCTGATTACGCAGAACCATTTCTTTGAGGCCCGGCTCGTAGATCGGTATGACGCCCTTTTTGAGTCCTTCTATCTTGGCTTCGTCAACGTCTATAGCGATAACGGTATTGCCGCTTTCTGCAAAGCAGGCAGCCGCCACCAGGCCAACGTAACCAGCGCCGATAATACAGATTTTCATTCATTCACTCCAAGTACCGCAAACAGTGGATTATTGCTGATCTATAGCACATTATCCAGTTGTAATTCCAGATTTTTTCTTAAAAACAGGGTTGTTTCTCGATTTAAGAGATTCACCATATGAGTCATTGCGAGTAACACCAGCAAATTCAAAGGCTTGATACAAATAACGCTCCTCTGTCGGACCTGGTGCGACAGAGGAGCGTTCCCTTTTTATTGCATAATTCCAGAAAACTGTTATCAGAGAACCATAGCCGGTTTCATCACGGCACGCCCATCTTTGTGAACATGGAGGTTGTATGCCCGCAATCATCGAAATCATTCAGGCTGACATCACAACGCTGGCGGTGGAGGCCATTGTCAATGCCGCTAACAATACCCTTCTGGGAGGCGGCGGAGTGGATGGCGCAATCCACCGGGCGGCCGGGCCGCAACTTGTGCAGGAATGCGCCAGTCTGGGTGGCTGCGAGACCGGAGACGCCAAGATCACCAGAGGTTACAATCTCCCTGCCCGGCACGTTATCCACACTGTGGGACCGGTCTGGTTCGGTGGCGACAAAGGCGAACCGCAACTGCTGGAACGAGCCTATCGCCGCTGCTTCGAGATTGCGCACGAGCATGGCCTGAAGAGCATCGCCTTCCCTGCCATCAGCGCCGGAGTCTACGGCTACCCTATGCGTGCGGCGGCCATAGTCGCCCTCTCGGCGTCACAGGCTGCCGTGGCATCCTATCCCGAGCTGGAGCGGATTATCTTTGTCCAGTTCAGCGCCGCTGCCCAACAGATCTACCGGGAAGCGGCTGCCGTACTTGGCATACTCACCGAAGTCGACGACTGCTTATCTGAAAAAATCCTTCAGCAGTTGGGGCAATAAGATAAGAAATGCTTTCATGATTGATGAAAAATCGCTACGCTGCAAATTCACTCTGTAGGGGTGATTGCCTACCAGATGCTCAAAAGGGTAAACAACTATCAGGGTTAGGTTTCCAAGAATGGTATTGATCCAAAGGGAGAAGACTTCATGCTAAGAAAAATCGTAAAAATTGATCAGGATAAATGTGACGGCTGCGGACTCTGTGTTCCATCCTGCGCCGAAGGCGCTATCAAGATGATTAACGGCAAGGCCGTGCTCTCGGCGGACAACCTGTGTGACGGGCTGGGAGCCTGTCTGGGCGAATGCCCGCGAGACGCCATACAGATCGAGGAGCGTGATACCGCCGAATTCGACGAGGCTGCGGTTGAACAACATCTGGCTGCTCAGGGGAAAGCGACTCCGGCAGATCAACAAGCTCCTCAGCACCCTGTTGGTGGTGGTTGTCCCGGATCACGCGCAATGAGCTTTGTCCGTCCGCAGGAATCAACCGCATCTGCCCCTGCCGCAGGCTGCCAGCAGAGTCAACTGGCCCAGTGGCCGGTGCAGTTGCACCTGGTTTCCACTACTGCAACCTACTTTCAGGGCGCTGATCTGCTGATCACCGCCGACTGCGTGCCGTTGGCCTATGCCGGTTACCACGAGGACTTCCTTAAGGGTAAAGCCGTTGTGATGGGGTGTCCCAAGCTGGATGACAACCAGTTTTATACGGAAAAACTGACAGAGTTGTTCAGCAAATCGGATGTGAAAAGCATCACGGTGCTAAAGATGGAAGTGCCTTGCTGCGGCGGCATTGCTGTGGCGGCTCGCCAGGCCCTGGCCGCCAGCGGCAAGCAAATCCCCTACCACGAGGTTACTATCGGCATTCAAGGCAACATAAAAACCTGTATTTGAATGGAATATCCCTTTATGAACAAACTGCTGTTGTTTCTGTTCTGCCTTACGTCCACCATCACCATGATCAAAGGCATAAGCGGTGACGGCCTGGCGCGGTTGAACCGGCAGACTGCCGGTTATCGTAAGGATCCGGACACCACCGGCCTTCGCTACCGGATACTGCTAGGCGATACCTCCGAAAAACCGCTCAAAACCATCGAAGTTGGAACAGACAATTCATACACCCTGTGGGATCTGAAAAATCATCAAACATACTTTATTCAATCGGTGTTTAGGGTAAATTCCCCGCCCCTTGGGGCGTTTTAAGTACAGATACCCCGTCCGCTTGCGGCGGGGTAATTTATAAACGATTTGGTGGAAAAATGGTGATATTTCCTGGAGGATTACAGGCAGCAGCCGTTATTTTTGATTTTGATGGTGTGATTGTGGATACGGAACCCCTTCATTACAAGGCGTTCAAGCAGATTCTCATTCCACATGGTCTTGGTTTTTCGTGGGAGCAATACATCGAAACATACATGGGCTTTGATGACCGCGATGCGTTTGTGCAGGCATTCAACACAAAAAATATACAGCTCAGCCACGATGAACTTACTCAGCTAATATCCGCCAAGGCTGCTATTTTCCAAGATGTTATCCGCAGTGGCGTCACACCATATCCTGGAGTTATTGATCTGATCAAGACTCTTCACAGTGCAAATACACCCTTGGCAATCTGTAGTGGCGCCCTACGGTCAGACATTATGCCAATTCTCAAAATGCTCAACATCTCGGACTGCTTTGGCATTATTGTCTCAGCAGATGAAGTTGCCAAAAGCAAACCAGACCCGGAGTGTTATCGTCTTGCATTTGAAAGGCTCAGCGCCCGGTGGCCATTGTCAGTTCTTTTAGCAGCCCAAACCCTTGCCATTGAGGATACACCGGCAGGGATATCAGCAGCCTTAAATGCAGGTATACAAGTTATCGCCGTCACCAACAGCTATCAACGTCAATATTTATCTGACGCCACCTTTATTGTGGAATCACTGGAGCAGCTAGTCAGTGGCAACTTGGAATTAAACAAATTTATAGTTGACGATAAATAATAATGTTCTATTATTAAATGGTTTGCCGTAAAACAATAAAGAGTAAACAAGTCAGCATGGCTTTAATAAACCATACGAGGAGGCAGTTCATGGCATTACGGGTAGCAATCAACGGTTTCGGCAGGATCGGCAGGATGGTACTTAGGGCAGCTTGCAAGGAAAAGGACATTGAGTTCGTGGCAATCAACGACTTGACCGATGCTGCAACACTTGCGCATCTGTTTAAGTATGATTCTGTTCACGGCATCTTCCCCGGCAAGGTCGAACACACGGCTGACAGCCTGATAGTCAACGGTAAGACCATCAAGATTTATGCACTCAGGAACCCGGCTGAACTGCCCTGGAAAAAGGACAAGGTCGACGTTGTACTGGAATCTACCGGCCTGTTCACCTCTAAGGATAAAGCTGAACTGCACCTTCAGGCCGGCGCCAGGAAGGTGGTTATCTCCGCTCCTGCCACTAACGAAGACATCACTATTGTTATGGGTGTTAACGACCACCTGTACGACCCCAAAAAACACCATATTATCTCCAACGCATCCTGTACCACCAACTGTCTTGCGCCTGTGGCCATGGTGTTGCAGGAAACCTTTGGAATCGAGAAGGGCCTGGTGACCACGGTTCATTCCTATACCAACGATCAGAATATTCTCGATCTTCCGCATAAAGATCTGCGCCGCGCCCGTGCCGCTGCCATGTCCATGATCCCGACCACCACCGGCGCTGCCAAGGCGGTTTCGCTTGTACTGCCAGAACTCAAGGGCAAGCTGGATGGTATGGCTATTCGTGTGCCGACTCCCAATGTCTCGGTAATCGACCTGGTCGCCAATCTTAACAAAAAGACCGACGCAGTCAAGGTCAATGCGGCGCTCAAGAAGGCTTCCAAAGGCGCCCTCAAGGGTATACTCGGCTTCAGTGAAGAACCACTCGTCTCAATAGATTTCAATGGCAACCCGCTTTCGTCGATTGTTGATACTGCCTGCACCAAAGTGATTGGCGACAACATGGTCAAGGTCATCTCCTGGTACGATAACGAGTCTGGTTTCTCTCATCGGGTGGTTGACTTGTTCAAGCTGATTGCTTCCAAAAAATAGCGCATTTTATCTGTCTGGACATGAGGGGGAATTTGATTCCCCCTCTTTTTTTTGCCGAAATCAATACGTAATTGAAGGAGGGATTTCATGCCGATTCGCTACATTGACCAGATCAAGGATCTCAAGGATAAGAAGGTTTTTATCCGTGTTGACTTCAACGTTCCGCAAGATGACAAGGGGAATATCACGGAGGACACCCGTATCGTTGGCGCCGTGCCCACCATCAGATACGCCATGGAACAGGGGGCAAAGGTAATCCTGGCTTCTCATCTGGGGCGCCCCAAGGGGGAAAAGAAAGCCAAGTACACCATGGCGCCGGCTTCCAGGCGGCTATCGGAGTTGCTCGGTAAGAAGGTCAAGCAGGCGCCGGACTGCTTCGGCGCAGAGGTCACGAAGATGATCGATGCCATGAAGTCGAGTGAGGCGCTAATGCTTGAAAATGTCCGCTTCTATCCCGGTGAAGAGAAGAATGACGCGAGTTTTGCTGCCAAGCTGGCCAATGGTTGCGAGATTTATGTTAACGATGCATTTGCCGTATCCCACCGGGCCCACGCCTCGGTGGAGGCGATCACCAAGATAATACCGATCATCGCAGCCGGTTTCCTGATGAGAAATGAAATGACCTTTTTTGATAAGGCCATGCAGAACCCGGTACGTCCTCTTGTGGCCATTTTGGGCGGCGCCAAGGTCTCCGGAAAGCTGGAGGTGCTGGAAACTCTCTTGAACAAGGTGGACAAGGTGGTGATCGGCGGCGGAATGGCTTTCACCTTTCTCAAGGCAATGGGGTATTCGGTTGGTAAGTCGCTGGTTGAGGATGAGTTGATCCCGACAGCCAAGAAGATCATGGATAAGGCAAAGAAGAAGGGTGTCATGTTCTATTTGCCGGTTGACTGTATCGTGGCCAATGCCTTTGAGGCAACGGCCACCAACTACATCACAACTGTTCAGGAGATCCCCGAGGGATGGATGGCGCTGGACATAGGTCCAGCCTCGGCAACTCTCTTCGCCGAAACCTTGCGTGACGCTAAGACCGTTATCTGGAACGGTCCCATGGGTGTCTTCGAGATGGACGCTTTTGCTCGCGGAACTTTTGCCGTGGCCGAAGCGGTGGGAAACGCCTTTGCCACAACCATTATCGGCGGTGGCGATACTGACTCCGCTGTACGCAAAGCCGGTGTGGAGAACAAGGTCAGTTATATTTCCACTGGCGGGGGGGCCTTCCTGGAACTGTTGGAAGGTAAAACCCTGCCTGGTGTGAAAGCTCTTGATGTAAAAGTAAAGAAATAGGAGGAAATATGCGTACACCGGTTATTGCGGGAAACTGGAAACTGTTTAAGACCATTGGCGAGGCCATTGCGATGGTGAATGAACTCAAATCGCTCGTAGCTGGAAATACCGGGGTTGAAATTGTAGTAACCCCGGTGTTTACCGCGCTCAGCAGTGTGGCATCGGCACTGGCAAACTCTAATGTGCGCG
>JBAYZR010000104.1:0-10271 GCA_041672425.1 Pedobacter sp.
ATCCTGATGATTTGACGACATTAAAAGCGAGGCGGCTAAACGAATATAGTTCAGAGTCGGTAGGTACCCATAATCGCAGTTTTAATGTCGTCAAATCATCAGGATCAGTTAGCTCCGGGATAAGTGCTACGATTTTCCGGTTATCAAAGGTTAGGCTTTGAATGACAGCATCTCTGGCAATCCTAGTCACCATTGGTGATATAAGGATATAAACAATGTCTTCGCGGCTCATTCCAGGAAACAAGGTTGTAATGTGATTGGAGTAGGCCAGAAGTTCTGTAAATGCTTGTCGTTCAGTCTGTGAACTTTTTTTAAGTTCGATTATTCCAACGCCAGTGTCCCCCGGAAAAACTGCCAAGAAGTCGGCTCTGATAGTGGAGTTAAGTAATTGTTCCAAAGGAACTTCGCTACCGATCAGCTCAAGTGAATGAAGACTGAAATACATTTCTTTGAGCTTCTTTGTGATCATGTTCCTAACCAATGCCTGTGCAGTCAAGTCCGACAAATCATCAAGGCACTTAATCTCATTCAGAATACTCGTATCCACAAGGAAATCCGCAAAATGCTCACGTTGACTCCACAGGTATTCTTGAATTTCGATTTCTGAGAACTTCATTGTAAATCCTTTTTCGCCAACGGCGTGGGAATTGACCGGCTTGACCTGTCATATTTTCTGGTTGGGAATCGGGCTATCCTTTAGAGAAAATAAATCTGTCCCCTTTTTTGTCCCCGCGCATGACTCGGGGCCGATGCGGTTCGCTATTCCTTCATCGTATGGGACTTTCACCCACTATCTCTCGCCGGTTTTAACCGGCGCACCAAGGGTTGACCCCGCCTCTTTTTCCCTTTTTGACACCTATATGTTTTTTTTAATGGGTGACCCCTTTGGTGACCTTTAAGTATTGATCTGTCCTCCATGGCAATGCACTAATTGCTGTTTACTAAAAGCCTTTAGACAGTAAGGAGGTCCACTAAAGGGTCAGGTCCACTAAAGGGTCAGGTCCACTAAAGGGTCACAGGTCCACTAAAGGGTCAGGTCTACAGATCACAGATATTTAAGGTCCACTAAAGGGTCAGGTCTACAGATCACAGATATTTAGCATAGCCTTAACTCTTTCGATCTTCTCTAAAAGTTCTTTGTTAGTTTCCAGTTTCAATGGGAACGTACGTGCTGCCTCAGTTATCGCCGATTCACTCACGTTGAACAGGTTTGCGACTTCCCGAATTAGCTTTCCGCTGTACCGGCGGCAAAGATACATTCCCGCCTGCCTTGCCAACTTTTTGTCAGATTGGAATACCGTATCCAAGGCCGTTATAATCGCTTCCAGTGTTGGTCGAATAGTCAGCTGCCGCAACGCTGGCAAATCACGTGACAGTTCTCTTTTGCCAACATGTGCCTCCATGACCGACTCCACAAATTCGGGTGAGCCCAATACTGCTGTCCCAATGGCATCAAGCAAGGGACTGTCGTATTCAGTGCCGATTAACTCTTCAACAAAAACACTATATTTTTTACCCGCATCCAATTTGTTTTTACCGAAATATCCCAAAATGAAGTCGGTCTTTAACCAATCCGGCACCTTGCCTTTTCCGATGTAGCCTTGGAAGCTCGACCAAGGATAATCTCCGGGATTTTTAGCCATTCCCACACGCACTGGGTTCAGGTGAATGTAGCGGGAAAGTTCCAAAGCATATTCATCGGCCTCGACCAGAATCGCTTTGAACCTTCCCTGGAACAGATGACCGGCCCTTTTGCGTTTGACGTTGAAATATATCGTGTAAGCGCCGTTTATATGCCGCATTATTTGCGATAGATTTCCTTCAGGAGTTTCCAGCAGTAGATGATAGTGGTTGCTCATCAGGCAATAGGCATGAATAGCTGCACCATACCGTTCAGTTGCCGATGCCAGATACTCAAGAAACTTTTCCCTGTCCCTCCGACTTTTGAACACATCCTTTTGCTCGTTCCCTCTTGAAGTAACATGGTAATAGGCTCCGGGATATGCAATCCGTAAGGGTCGCGCCATGATCTCCTCCTTTGATGGATGATATCTTCATTGTCACATCAAAAGATTACCATATTTTCTGTGTTCTGTAGACCTGACCCCAATATCTCAATATCTCTGCCTCCTTTGATGGATGATATCTTCATTGTCACATCAAAAGATTACCATATTTTCTGTGTTCTGTAGACCTGACCCCAATATCTCTGTTTAGACCTGACCCCAATATCTCTGCCTCCTTTGATGGATGATATCTTCATTGTCACATCAAAAGATTACCATATTTTCTGTGTTCTGTAGACCTGACCCCAATATCTCTGTGACCCCAATATCTCTGTGTATTTTCTGTGTTCTGTAGACCTGACCCCAATATCTCTGTGCTGTGTATTTTCTGTGTTCTGTAGACCTGACCCCAATATCTCTGTGTGACCCCAATATCTCTGTGACCCCAATATCTCTGTGACCCCAATATCTCTGTGACCCCAATATCTCTGTGACCCCAATATCTCTGCATGACCCCAATATCTCTGCAATATCTCTGTGACCCCAATATCTCTGTGACCCCAATATCTCATGTGACCCCAATATCTCATGACCCCAATATCTCAAATATCTGCAATATCTGACCTGACCCCAATATCTGACCCTTCAATTTCATGAAGTGTTTCAGCTGTCATGTAGCTCTCGCCGCAAGCAGCACAAGAAACAACAGGAATATCTTCTATTATCAGAAGATCTTTCTTTTTCCCGATGCTCCGTGTCACCAACTTCAACGCGCCTTGATCTTTTCCACACATATCACAGATCATTATCGTTATCCTTTGCTCAAATCGCATATACCGTGATGATAATCAACTTTCCGGTGATGCTCATTTTGGTTACTACGCAAATACCTCTTTCCTTGAAAGTATCACCTTCAAACAGATATTTCCATTCGGTTGATTTATGTTCTTTCTGCCGACCCTCCAGAGATGATCCTCTTGCTACGACCCGAGGATATTCCCTCGAATCTGAGGTTACCCCAGTACTCCCCGTCTCGATAAAGTGTGGCTTCGCTGGCAGGAAGATGGGAAATCCTCGTATTTGTGAACACAAAAGAAAAGGATTAACGAACCCCGGTTCCGAATTGCTTTTCACTCGTTGGCAGGTGATACTCATTCAGACGACCGGTAGACCCGGCAATAACAGGTTGGGCATGTGTGGCAAAACCATGAGCCCGGACGGATAACGCTCTCACTGGCAATCATTTAGTCGACGTGCGCAACAAAGAATGCCCGCACCTGTTCTAAATCCGGATCCATCAGTTCACAACGGGTTTGCAACCCCGCCAGGGCAGCGATAGTGGCAGGTATGGGGGGAGGAGATCCGACAGCCTTTTCCACCACCTCTCCAAACTTGGCCGGATGGGCCGTGGCCAGACAGACCCGTGCTGTATCAATGGGAAGAAGTTTCAGTGCAGCCCGGACGCCTACCGCAGTGTGCGGGTCAAGCAGGTAGCCGGTTTCGCGAAAGAAGTCGCCGATGGTCTCCAGGGTGCCGGACTGGTCAACCGAGGCGGAACAGAAATCAGCCCGCACCCTTTCCATTTCAGCAGAGGAAAATTTGATTCTACCCTGTTCCTTCAGTTCGACAAAGGCCGCTCGAACCCGACCGGGATCTTCATTGTACAGGTGAAACAGATAACGCTCGAAGTTTGATGCCAGTTGAATATCCATTGAGGGTGAAGCGGTAGAAACCACGCTGGTCAATGAATAGTCGCCGTCGTTGACAAAACGGGTCAGAATGTTGTTCTCGTTGGTGGCTAATAACAGTTTGTCCATGGGCAGTCCCATGCGTTTGGCAACGTATCCGGCAAAGATGTCTCCGAAGTTTCCAGTAGGCACGGAGAAACTTACAGCCTTATCACCATCATCTGTTACCCTTAGCCAGGCATAGAAATAATAAACCACCTGGGCAAGCACCCGTGCCCAGTTGATGGAATTAACCGCACCCAGAGAATACTTTTCTTTGAAATCAAGATCGTTGAAGAGTGCCTTAACGATATCCTGGCAGTTGTCGAAGGTACCGCGGATGGCAATATTGTGGACGTTGGCATCGGTTACGGTGGTCATCTGCAACGCCTGAACCGGTGATGTCTTGCCATGGGGATGCAGGATAAAGATATTGATCCCTTGCTTGCCACGCACGCCGTGGATGGCAGCGCTGCCAGTATCACCCGAGGTTGCGCCGATGATGTTGAGACGTTCGTTGCGCTCGGCCAAAATATATTCGAAGATGTTGCCGAGGAACTGTAGCGCCACGTCCTTGAAAGCCAGTGTTACACCGTGAAATAACTCCAGAATGTGGACTCCGTCCTTATGGATGACCGGCGTTACCTCAGGATGGGTAAAGGTTGCATAGGATCGCTCGATGAGGGTCCGCAGGTCATTGGCAGGTATGTCATCTACAAAACTGGAGATTACCTGGAAGGCCAGTTGTGGATAAGAGAGTCTTCGCCAAGCGCCAAGTTGCTCAGATGAAACCTGCGGATATGCTTCGGGCAGAAGCAGACCGCCGTCTGTGGCCAGACCCATCATGACGGCATCCTTGAAGGAGATCGGTTGAATACCCCCACGGGTACTGATATAACGCATCTAATGTTTTTCCTTTCACAATAATTTTGTTAACGATATACAGGGTGAACTGTTTTGAGAATGTATCAGATATTCTGGAATTTTGGAAGCGCCTCAGCGACCAGACATACTCGGCAAGGCCCCCTCACGTAGCTCCCCAGGAGCCAGCAAGAAAAATACCCGGAACATGCAATATTTGTAAAACTCGTTAAACAGCAGATAAAAACTGCCGCCATGGTTCCACCAAACCTCCTTCAGATTTTTGGTATCCACCGGATAAGTATAAATGGCCACATCCTTGGGCAAAGCGTTGCGTAGCAGTATTGAGGCCCGCTTCATATGATAGCGCGAGGTGATCAGCAAAATTGAGCGGACTTCCTTCTTCATGATGACATCCCGCCCGAAGATAGCGTTTTCCAAGGTATTACGAGAGACTTTTTCCAGGATAACCCCTTCCGATGATGGATCTCCCGGTCGATGGTGATACAGGTCGGATCTGCGCACTGTGGGGTCAACACCGATGAAAAACAGCCAAGCCCCCTTCCGTTGCCGATAAAGGCGTACCCCTTCCTCTACCCTGCCCTTGCCGCCTGCCAGCACTACAATGGCATCCACCTTTACTTCGCGGGGGCTGTATGAGAACGTTTTATAGGTGAAATCAATAAAAAGCATGGCAATAACTACCAGAGCAATTACCAGCAGTGTGATGAATGCCTTGATTAGATTCATTCCCAAAACCTACTTTTTTCTTGCATCGAAACCTCAAAACTGGTATAGAATTTTTTTCAGTAATTTACGGAGGACATAACGATATGTCGAGAAAATGTGAAATTTGTGGTAAAGGTCCCAGCTTTGGCAACAACGTAAGCCATGCTAACAACAAAACCCGTACCGTGTGGTATCCCAACCTTCAGAAGGTTAGAGCTTTAACCAATGGCAGTGTAAAAACAGTTAAAGTCTGTACCCGCTGCATCCGTTCCGGTTACGTTACCAAGGCAGCCTGACAGCTACTGCTTTTTCTGGTTTTCCAAGCCGCTACGCATTGCGTTGGCGGCTTTTTTATTTCAACATGGAACAGGGAAGCTGAAACAACCATTACAAACCGGCAACAATCTCTATCTCCACCAATGCCCCACGGGGCAGACTTTTGACCGCCACTGTTGAGCGTGCCGGTTTATGATTACTGAAATAGCAACCATAAACCTCGTTTACCGCTGCAAAGTCGCCCATCTCCACCAGAAATATGGTGGTTTTAACCACATCATCGAAACCAACACCTGATGCGGAGAGAACAGCAGCAATGTTTTCCATAACCTGTTGCGACTGTATCACCACATCACCTTGAACCAACTCTCCAGTTGACGGATCAAGGGCGATTTGTCCGGAGCAGAAGAGCAGATTCCCGGCCTGGATTGCCTGGGAGTAAGGTCCGATGGCAGCTGGAGCTTTATCTGATGATATCGCTTTCAATTTCATTGTTTTAACCTCTCCACTTTAATCACACCTTTAACCTTCATAATTGCGTTCATAACCTTCTGTAGATGTGCCAGGTCAGTGACATTCACCTCAAATGTGTTCTCACCACGTTTGTCGATCGTACTCTGGATATGGGCGCTGGAGATGTTTGCCTCGCAATTGGTTATGGCCGTGGTAATGCCTGCCAGAACTCCTTTTACGTCGTGACAGATGACCCGGATCTTAACAGGGAGAACAGAGGTCTTGACCTTGTTCCAGGCCACATCAATGCGCCGCTCGGGATCTGTCTCCAGAGCCAGCTGACAATCCGAGGTGTGAATGGTGACCCCTTTACCGCGGGTAATGAAACCGATGATATCATCACCCGGCACCGGATTACAGCACTTGCCAAAGCGTACCAGCACATCGTCGATGCCGCTTATTTCGACTGCGCTGGAAGACCTCCCCTTCAGCTTATTTATCATTGAAGTAAGACGTGATTCTTTGCGCTCGGTTCTCTCATGCAGTTTCTCATCCGGGAGGAGCTTGGCGATGATCTGCCCGGATGATATCTTGCCGTAACCCATCGCTGCCAACAGATCATCGTCACCAGCATAACCAAACTCAGCCGCAATCTTCTTAAAATCACCTGCCTTCTGAATTTTCTGTAGGTTGAGGGAATACTTACGGAGATCCTTTTCGCAGATTTCACGTCCCAGGACGATACTACGCTTACGCTCCTCGGTCTTGATCCAGGTGCGGATCTTGTTACGGGCACGGGAACTGCGGACAATCTTGAGCCAGTCCTTGCTTGGAGTATGGTGAGGCGAGGTGATTACCTCAACGATATCGCCGTTTTTCAGTTCATATTTAAGAGGCACCAGCTTGCCGTTGACCTTGGCGCCTACGCAGCGGTGACCGATGTCGGTGTGAACGGAGTAGGCAAAGTCGATCGGGGTGGACCCCTTGGGGTAACCCTTCACATCCCCCTTGGGCGTAAAGACATAGACCTCTTCGGGGAACAAATCAACCTTGACCGAATCCATGAACTCCTTGGAGTCCTGCAACTCTTGCTGCCACTCCAATAGCTGGCGCAGCCAGGCAAAACGTTTGATATCCTTCTCGTCGTACCCCTTGCCCTCCTTGTACTTCCAATGGGCGGCAATCCCCGCATCAGCCACGCGATGCATCTCATGGGTACGGATTTGCACCTCCATGCGATCACCATGAGGGCCTATGACCGTCGTATGCAACGACTGATACATATTCCCCTTGGGCATTGCGATATAGTCCTTGAAACGCCCGGGAATCGGTTTCCAGGCCGAATGAATTACCCCCAGCACCTCATAACACTCCCGCACATCATTCACCAGGATGCGGATAGCGATCAAATCATAGATTTCCTCAAACTCCACATTTCGCTTCTCCATCTTGCGATAGATGGAATACAGATGTTTGCTGCGTCCCGAAACCTCACCTTGAATCTCATGGATGGTCAGTTTTTTGGTAATGATGGCCTTGGCCTCCTCGACAAAGGCCTCCCGTTCTTGCTTTTTGAGTGAAATCTTTCGGGCAAGATCGAAATAAATTTCAGGATTGAGATACCGAAAGGAGAGATCCTCAAGTTCCACTTTAACCCACGAAATGCCCAGCCGATTGCCAATAGGGGCGTAGATATCCATCGTTTCCCTGGCAATACTGCGTTGTTTGGTTTCCGGCTGAAACTCCAGGGTTCGCATGTTGTGAAGACGGTCGGCCAGCTTGACCAGGATGACACGGATGTCATTGGCCATGGCCAGCAGCATTTTGCGGAAATTCTCTGCCTGGCTCTCTGCCTTGGTCTTGAAGTGAATCTTACTGATCTTGGTGACACCATCCACCAATGCGGCAACTTCCTCTCCGAACATCTCGGTCAGTTCTTCGGAGGTTGTCAGGGTATCTTCAATGGTATCGTGCAAAAAACCGGTGATGATGCTGGGGACGTCCAGCTTGAGGTCAGCCAGAAGACCAGCTACCTCCATAGGATGGATGATATACGGCTCTCCCGAGAGGCGGGTCTGCCCCTGGTGCACCTTGGCGCAGTAAACGTAGGCCTTGCGGATGAGATTCAAGTCCGCTGCAGGGTTGTACGCCACTACCTTGTCGAGGATGTCATTGAGCCTGATCATACGTTTTTAGTCGCCTGATGAGAATTGGAATGATGCCGCAAAGGAAGGATAAAAAAAGGGTGAAAGCACATACATTTTGTGCTTTCACCCAGGGTGGTGGTTTATTTTCCGTGATGTTTCTTGAGAACCTCGTAGGTGACCTTGGAAGCCGCAATCTCTCGCAGAGCAGTCACCACCTGTCGATTGTTCTTGGACTCAATCAAAGGTTTCACCCCCTTATAGAGCTGCTTGACCCGTTTGGATGCCAACATGACAAGGAGGAACCGGTTTTCAACTTTATCGAGGCAATCTTCTACTGTTACTCGTGCCATACTGTTACTCCTTCCGACTGCGTATAAAATGCTTTCATTCGGAAACAGCGAATGTAAAGCTATTGGTTTCTGATGCTGAAAAATAATCTTTCAGAACAAAAGTTTAATTGGAACAATATTTTTACCCCATTTAGCCTCAAATATCAAACAATTTCGAAACCTGTTCCAGCATTCTAAAGGTACGATGGTTGTGTGCCGTAATAATCGCAGACAATTCCTCGAAGGCAACTTCAATTTGATCATTGATTATGATGTAGTCATACCACCTGGCTTCCTTAATCTCCGCGGCCGCCCCTGCTATCCGACGCTCTATCACCTCGACCGCATCAGAAGAGCGGCTCTCCAATCGGCGGCGCAACTCGTCCATGCTGGGTGGCATGATGAAGATATAGCTGCCCCCCTCAAATTGTTCCTTAAGCTTGAGCGCTCCCTGACAATCTATGTCCAGCACAAGATCGACACCACGCTTGCGGGCTTCTTCGAGAGTTTTCATTGCCGTACCATACAGATTATTGTGGACTTCGGCCCACTCGGCAAAGGCATCTTCTGCAATCATATGCTGGAATTCATCATGGGAAACAAAAAAATAATCCTCGCCGTGAACCTCGCCCGCGCGTGGCTTACGGGTGGTATAGCTGATGGATTCCCGCATGGAAGGGAAACGCTTCAACAGCTCACGACAGAGGGTAGTTTTGCCCGCCCCGGAAGGGGCGGAAATTATCATGATCAGTCCTTCGCGTTTCATGTGTCAGCCTCTTGAGTAAGTTAGAAAAAAATGGGGCAATATATTTGTAGCAAGCTACGTAAAACAAAATACAAACCAAAAGAAAAGCCCTCCACAAGGGGGCTATAATAAATCTTCGGGGCAGACTAAAAAGGGTGCGACAAATCCGGATGAAGCTACAACTCAAAACTGTCCACGTCGAAATCCAGACCAGCGGTTCTGCCCATCACCTCCAGGTTCAGGCAAGCTCCATCAAAAACTTCGTTGGCCAACCGTTGAACATCAGCAACACTTACGGCATCGAAACCTGCCAGGATTTCCTCTATCGGCTGATTACGCCTCAAATAAATCTCGTTCTTCGCCAGACGAGTCATCAGGTTATCGCTGCTCTCCAGAGACATGAGGGTTCTGCCCTTGAGCTGTTCTCGGGATGAATCAAGTTCATCCTGGGGCACAGGTTCCAACCTTATCCGCCGAATTTGTGCCAATGCAATATCGACCGCCTCACGGCAGTTATTCTGTTCAGTCCCCGCATACACGACCAGCGCACCTGAATCGGCATGGGATATTACATAGGAATAAACCGAATAGGCCAACCCCTTTTTCTCACGAATTTCCTGAAACAGGCGGGAACTCATGCCTCCGCCCAGGATGGTATTAAGCAGGAACAAGGCATAACGGTCTGGATGATCCTGTGACAGGGCATTGGTACCCAGACAGACCAAGGTTTGTTCCAGGTCACGTTCACTCAGGTTGACACGCCGCCCGACGCACGACATGGCCTGATTCAGACTGCGAGGAGTCCAATCAGATGCCATGGCCGAGAAGGCCGCCTCCATCAACCCAACCAGATCCTCATGCCTTACGTTGCCGGCGGCCGAGATGATAATCTCCTCCGGATGGTATCGGCTCATCTTATAGCCGACAATTGTGTCGCGGGATAGCGATAATATCGTTTCTTCCAAACCGAGTATGGAATATCCCAAGGGCTGGTTGCA